>JAGLXN010000004.1 GCA_023132875.1 Candidatus Parcubacteria bacterium | reverse complement strand
GACAAGACAAAAAGTGATTCAGAAAATAAAAATATAGCTGAAATTATAATCGCCAAGCATCGAAATGGACCAGTCGGAAGCGTCAAGCTATATTTTAATGAACAAACGACGAGTTTCAAGAATTTGGATAAAAATAGAAGTTGAAAAATACAAGAAATAATAATTAAACAATTTAAAACACTCAATACACAATAATCAATATCCATTCAATATTTAAACATTCATTGATTATTTATATGTTGAGAGTTGAATGAATGTTGTATATTGAATATTGGTTATTTTTTAATTATTATTTCTTGTATCCTTGTTTCTTTTTAAAGAACTTTCTACTTTATAACTTTATAAACTTTTAGCTAATCTCATGTATCCCAAACCAATCCAAAATTTAATTACTGAATTTTCAAAATTACCTGGAATCGGACCGCGGACCGCTGTTCGGTTTGTTTTTAACTTACTAAGATGTCCAGACTATGATGCGGAACTTCTTGGAAAAGCGATTTTAAATCTCAAAAAAGAAACAAAAGTCTGTAAAAACTGTTTCAATATTTCTGAAAAAGAATTGTGCGAATTTTGCTTAAATCCAAAAAGGGATAGATCTATTGTTTGTATAGTTGAAGAAGCAATAAATATTCCAGCAATTGAAAATACAAAACGGTTTAACGGACTATATCATGTTTTAGGAGGAGTTATTAAGCCAAATGAAGGCATTAGTCCTGATAATTTGAACATAAAAGAACTTATAGAGAGAATAAAAGGCAATGGAATAAAAGAAATTATAATAGCCACTAATCCAAATACCGAGGGAGAAACCACAGCTTTATATTTAGTAAAGATTTTAAAGTCTTTTAATATAAAAATTACCCGCCTTGCTCGCGGACTTTCTACTGGTAGTGACCTTGAATATGCTGATGAAATGACAATTTCCAACGCACTGGCTGGGAGGAGAGAATATGAATAAATTGATGTTGGTTTTTGGCTTTATCAAAATTTATAATTATTAAAAACGACTAAATAATTTTAGCCGTTTTTAATTTTAAAGTCCAAATTTCAAATATCAAATCAAATCTAAAGCTCAAATTTTAAATTACTTATTTCAATGTTCTATAATTTCTTTGCGTTGCGAAATTTTATTTTTCCCCTATTGTCATTTCGCTGGAGCGATAGCGACGAGAAATCTATAAGTTTTATTAAGTCGTACTTATTATTTCTTTCAGATCTCTCAATCGCTGATGCTCATTTCGAGATGACAAAACAGCAACATTTCACGGTTCAAGTTAATTTGATATTTGATATTCACTTGATATTTGAACTTTGATATTTGATATTATATATTTTCTAAAACAAAAAAACTTTCTTTATCAGAAAGTTTTTTTAGAAAAATCGAGATATTACAAACTATTAAGATACTACCTTCTCAATCTCAATTTCCGTGAAATATTGCCTGTGCCCTCTTTTTACATTGTATCTTTTTTTCGCTTTATGTTTTATAACCATAACTTTCTTAGCTCTAGCTTGTTTTAATACTTTCGCTTCAACTTTAGCGTTTTTCACTAAAGGCTCGCCAATATTTATATCCTTGCCATCTTCTGAAGAAATAAGAAGAACTTCATCAAAAACAATTTTCGCGCCTTCTTTGCCTTCAAGTTTTTCAACTTTTAATTTATCCTTCGGAGAAACTTTATATTGCTTCCCGCCTGTTTTTATTACTGCAATCATAATAATAATAATTTATATTTAAAAAAGTTTTTAGAAAATTTGGAGCCAGCTTCATAGATTTTTCTCTCACCTCCATATTTGTAATCTCAGCTGGCTTGTTGCGGTTTCCGTAGAAGCAGAATCTACTCACACCGAGTATTCTAAACAAAAAAGAAATCTTTAAGGATGATGACCGATCATCAGAATTCCTATATTGCTTCAGAACTTGCTAATTTGATAGACCGAATCAACTTCACTCAAGTCTAAGTGTCTGCTTGCTGATTGCTATCGTTCCGCTCATGGACTAATGATCGATGTGGTCAATTGTGACTATTGCCATGGTAATTAAATCCTACCAGCCAATCAGTTTTATGTCAAATAAATAAAAAATTCTGTTGGCTCCACTCTCCAGAGTGGAGCCTTTTGTGATTTCAAAAAATTTTCCCGATTCACAACAGGCTCCATACAAGAGTATGGGACCAACCTGCCACATAGGCTTGCCCCTATGACCGCGAAACCGCTGTTAAAACGGCGTAAAAGAAAACAAACAAAACCGCCAGTGCTAAAAATTTGCCAAAACTTTGAAAAACAATAGCTGAAACGCTGAAAGATAAACAAATTAGATAGATAAATAAAACCACTTTTCTTTGCGACCAGCCTTTTTCTAAAAGTCTATAATGTAAATGGCGCTTATCTCCTCTAAACGGCGATTCTCCCACTTTTATTCTTTGGGTAATCACCCAAATCGCATCCAGAATTGGAAATCCCATTATCAAAAGCACGGTGGCAATTTTCCCGCCGGAGAATATGGCAAGCACTGCCAGCATAAATCCCAAAAACATAGATCCGCTTGTTCCCATGAAAATCTTCGCTGGATTGAAATTGAAAAATAAAAATCCCAAAATCGCTCCTGCAACCGCTATAGAAATTATTCCAAGCGGAGGCTGGTTGACTAATCCCGAAATACTTAAGAAAAATAAAGTTATCGCTCCAATTATTCCAACTCCGCCAGCTAATCCATCTAATCCGTCCAGCCAGTTCATCACATTCATAAAACCAACAATCCAGAATAAAATAAACAACGAACTAAATACTGAATACTCAATACCAAATACTGAATACTGCAAAGCGTCTAATCTGAATTCTGCGCCGCCGAATGGATTAGCGATATAATCAACTTGAAGTCCAGCATAAATCATTATGGCAACTACAATAATTTGTCCCATTAATTGTTTTTTCCATGAAAGATTTTTTAGATCGTCATATAAACCAAAAACTAAAATTACTAAAACAGAAATGATCATTCCCCATTTTAAATTATCAAAAACCAAATCTCCGCTTAGAAATATCGCCAGCAAGAAAGAAACTATAATCGCAATTCCGCCGAATCTGGCAATATTTTTTTTATGAATTTTGTTTTCTTTTATTTTGTCATATAATTTATATTTCCTGCCAAACAAAATAAGCGCCTTTGTAAAAACAAGGCTTAAAATTAAGGCTATTAGGAATGGTTTGAGGTAAAGAAAAATTGTCATATTACTTGTTCTATTGTTCTATTGTTATATTGTTATATTGTTATATTGTTGAAAATTGTCATTCCCAACTTGATTGGGAATCTAGGCGAAATATTATCAAATTATAAATATCATTATCACAGTTGAAATATCGTAAAGCATCACTGTTAATTTGTTTGCAAAACTTCCATTATAAAAATAATGCTCAATGAAACTTCATCTAGATTCCCGCCGGAGTTTATACTGAATTTATTTCAGTGCGGGAATGACATTCTTAATTCGTAATTCTTAATTCGTAATTCAAACAATTTAACAATGTAACAATACAACAATATAACAATTCAATGTCATTTCCTAACTTTCTCAGTTACCCAAAATTCCATATACTTTCCAAAAAGAATTCTCGTCTGTGCGTCGATCATCGGAAGTGCGCCAAGAGGAATAGCAACGATCGGAGCTAAAATCCATTGGAAAACCATAATAATTTTTCGAAAAAAACTAATTTTTTGGGGAGGAGGCGGAAGCAAAAACAAAGACAGGAACATAGACACGATAAGTCCGAACATCGCAAAAGTCATAAGATACCCAAGAACTTTTGGAAGATTTAGCGCTAAAACTGTTTGATTGAATTTATCCCCGCCGAACCAAAGCGGAAACCATCCAAAAAGAGCTATAATTATCGGAGTAAGCCCCCACGAAATTCTGCCAATCAACTCTTCCCACCCTTTGCTTATCTTTTTATGCAAGGGTATTTTTTTGTCTTTCAGAAACGCCCTATAGATTATCGGAACATTTTCAATCCCCCATGCCCAGCGTCTTTGTTGTTTATATAGATTAAGCACAGTCTTTATGTGATTATCAGCAAGAACAGCATCAAGAGAAACAGTAAGAAATATAGGCTCTACGAAATAATCGCCGTGATACAAAACGTAGCATTTCCAGAAAATAATAGAGTCATCGGAGATCATATCTCTTGGCCAATAATTTACATCTACAAGAGTTTTAAAACTCATTGAATGGCTTGAAAAAGTCACCATTTTATTATAGCGAACACTCTGCATAATCTGCCAAAAAGAAGAACTAGTCATTATAACTCTCACAATACTATTCGTTTGCCATATATTATTGTTATATAAAGGAAGCGGCTGATAACTGCATTGAAGTCTTTTTGGATTTCTCATAAACTGATACGCGAGGCAAGAAAAATATTTGCAATGAACACAGGTATCGCTATCAAAAGTAGAAACTATGACATTTTCATATTTTATGCCTTTCTCGTCTAAAAATATTCTTGCTTCTTCAGCCGCCCAGCTGGCATTCGCGCCTTTAACTTTCGCTTCACCGGAAATGCCATCGGGATGAAGAGTTGTAATATAACCAAAAAATTTATCTTTATATTTCTCTTCAAGCATTCTAGCCCTTTCTTTCACATCTTCTCCAGCCCTTTCTTCAAAAGCAACGACAAGAATTATTCTGTTTTTCGGATAATCAGAATTTAAAATTGAATCAAGTGTCGTTTCTAAAACTTCTATTTCTTCTTTATAAGTCGGAATTATAATCAAATGATATAAATCACGCCAGCTTGGGATCACAGCAGAAATACTGTGCCGCGCTATTTCTGGCACAGTCCGATAAATATTATCCGTATCTCCGAGTTTTTCACACTTTCTGATCCAGTCTATTTTCTCCCATATTTTTATTCTCCTATAGCCAAATATTATAAAAACAGTAATATAAAAAACTTTTACCATCCAGTATAAATCAAAAATTATAATAAAAATAGCCATCGCGATAGGCGCTCTAAAAGCAAGATAAAGTCCAATAATTAAAAAAGACCATGTTATAATCCCCGGCAGCATTTCTATGCTTCTTTGGATATAATAATCTTTTCTATTGCTTGGTTTTGATATCGGAAAATTGAAATCCATTGTTGTATTGTTAAATTGTTCTATTGTTAAATATTCTACGGCACTTTAGCACGCGGCTTGTAATACTTTAACGTCATGAGTTTTAATAGTACTTGAAGCTAAAGTTTCAAAACCTTCGGCTGAAACCAAATAGAAAACTACTGTAAAAAAACTTCACTAATGATTATTTAATGTATATTTATCAGCAACAATAGAACAATTTAACAATAGAACAATTTAACAATTTTGTCCAAAAAAATAACACAGCTTTTTTTAATTTGCCGTGCTTTTTATAAATTTTTATTTTGTTCCTCCTATAGCTATACCCCCTCCTATTGCAAACGCCAAGGCAGCAACAGTACAAAGAAGAATGAAAAATATTTTTTGCATTAAGATAAAAGTTTCATTTGGGAACTTTCCGAATGCTAATATCAAAATCAATACAATTACACATACTATTATTAGATTTTCAAAAAGTTCAAATATTTTCTTTGAAAAACTTTTTTGCTCTGGTTCTTTTTTTGAGGAAATAAATGCCAATTTTATTACATTATTTTCCATTGTTATCACCTTGTTTTTACCATACTACACCCCTTTTAAAAAATCAACCCCTTTGATTTTTCTCTCTATATTAAACTCAATAAATTTATTCATCAAAAAAACACTGTTTAAAACCAATTTTCTATCGGCTTTTAGTTTTTTTATAATTTCAAAACTTTTTTTTAAATGTAGATTATATTCTTTCGCATCATTACTTTTAAATTGAAAAAGGCGGAAGAGTTTAATCGCGTTGTCGCTTATTAAAATACTTTTAATATCTTTAGAAGCACACTCGCTCTCCGCAACCCCTCCCATAGAAAAATTGAAATAATTCCCTCCAGATTTTATCGGCTTTCCGCAAAAAACGCATTTATTTAATTCCGGTAAAAAACCGGTGAGATTTAGAAGGTTTATTTGAAAAAATAGAATTAGGCAATTTATGTCATTGCGAGGAGCCCCGCAGGGCGACACGGCAATCCCGTGACTAAATTCTTCGCGCGTAGTTACGGGATTGCTTCGTCGCTCCGCTCCTCGCAATGACAGTTCTTTGTTTGCCACATTATCCAAAAACAACAACACTCTTTTCAATAAATAAAAAATTCTTTCATCTTGATGTTTTTCAACCGTCATCCTGTCAACAAGTTCCAAAATATAATAAGCCCCATAAGAAACTTCCAGATTATTTCTCAAATTTGAAAAACTATTAATTGTGAAACTGCTTGTTATCGTATCAATATTTTTTCCATGCGCCAAAATCAATTCCGTATCTAAAAAAAGCTCAAGATGCCCCTTGAGCTTTCCTTTCACTTTCCTCGCGCTCCTTGCCACCGCTTCAACCTTGCCATAATCCCTCGTGTAAACATTCAAAATCAAACTGGCCTCCAAAAAATTATTTCTCTTTATAATTATCCCTTCAGTTTTGTATGTGGACATAATCGTATAACATATAGCGTATAGCGTATAACATAAACACGTAGCGTAAATTAAATTTCGTTACACGTTACAAGTTATGCGTTACACTCTCTTAATTCCAATTTCCAATTTCAAGTTTCCAATTTCTAATTCTTTCGCCAAATCAAAACTATCTTCATCCAATTTTTCGCTAAATATAATTTCTTTCACTAAACATTCTTTCTTGATATAATCTCCCCATTTCTCAAAGACTTTTTTAATATCTTTATTCTCACCAGCAAAACTATATTCAACCAAAATTATATCATCCCGATTATATTTTGCTTCTTTTCTCATCACTTGAATATGCCGCACTAATTCTCGCGCTTGCCCTTCCAATTTCAATTCATCTGTGATATTTAAATTAAGAGCAACTTTTAGGTTTCCGTCTTCTTCTAAAATCCAATCATCCACATTGTTGGCTCCATTCTCCTGAGTGGAGCCTACTTGCAAAGATTCAACAAATTCAACGTTCTTCACGTTCAATTCATCCTTAATTAAATCTAAAAGTTCTTCCGTAATTCTTGATTCATGATTCATGATTCGTAATTCTAACAACGGTTGTCTTACTTTTAAACTATTTTTTGCTCTAATCGCTAATCCCAAAGCAACTACATCTCTCACAAAATTCATTTCCCTGCTTACTTTTTTATTAATAAGTTTTTTATTTACTTTCGGAAAATCTTCAAGATGAACAGATTCTTTTCCAGTCAAATTTCTATATATCTCTTCCGCCAAGAACGGCATAAAGGGAGCCATTAATTTTGAATACTCTGCTAAAACATAATACAAAGTCTGAAACGCAGAATTTCCATCCTCAATATTTTCTGATGTAAATCTCTTTCTACTGCGACGAACATACCAATTAGAAAGCTTGTCAACAAACTCGCGAAGCGGCCTTGATGCCCGAACCAAATCATAATTTTGCATTTGCCCGTTTATTTCTTTAATTAAAATATTCAACTCCGAAATTATCCATTTATCCAACAGATTGCTTGATTTAACCACATCATCATCCAAAGGCGATACGTTGACGTGTCGTCTGCTATCAGGTGTCAAATCCGCATTCATCACCAAAAACGAATAAACATTCCACAAAGTCAAAATAAACCTTTTTAAAACTTCCTCTACTCCTCTTTCTGAAAAATTAAGATTCTCCGCTTTCATTACGGGCGAGGTTAATAAATAATACCGTAAAGCGTCCGCGCCGTATTTTTCAATCAGCAAATTCGGTTCGGGATAATTTTTCAAACGCTTACTCATCTTTTGTCCATCTTCCGCCATCACTATTCCATTGACAATCACATTCTTAAAAGCAGATTTACTAAAAAGAGCCGTAGATAAAACCATTAAAGTATAAAACCATCCGCGAGTTTGATCCAATCCTTCTGCAATAAATTCGGCAGGAAAACCCTTTTTGAATTTATCCTGGTTTTCAAACGGATAATGCCACTGCGCGTACGGCATAGAACCAGATTCAAACCAGCAATCAAATACGTCGCCAACGATTTTTGCTTCGCTACCGCACTTTGAACATTTTATTTTTATTTTATCTATGTTCGGCTTATGTAGATTAAATTCTTTTTTGTTTTCATCTGTATAAAATATACTCTGTTTCGCGTTATCAAGAGTAAATTCATATTTATATGTGTCTTTTATTGAAGTATTTTTTATTACTTTATGAAACATTGCGTTAATTCCGCCATGACCGACAACTAATATATTCTTTCCCGCGTATTTTTTCGTAATTTCTTTTATAAATTTTCTAACCCTTTCTTCGATTTCTCTTCTTGATTCACCATCTCCGCCAAGTTTAAAATTATATTTTTCTTCATCATATTTAAGTTTTCTATACTCCTGATATATTTTGTTTTCTTCACAAAATGCATCGTCACTGCCATGCCCATTCCATGAACCAAAATCATATTCTCTGATCCTCTCGTCTTTAATATATTTAATTCCCAATTTTTTGCTTATAATTTCCGCAGTTTGTTTGGTTCTTAATACTGGAGATGATATAATAATATCAATTTTCTTTTTCTTTAATGTTTCTGTCGCATTTTTCACCTGTTTAATTCCTTTTTGAGTTAAAGGATAACCGTCAATCTGTCCAGCTTTTACTTTTTTCACATTACTTTCACTTTCCCCATGCCGCAATAGAATAAATTTGGTTATTTTTTGATCTGTTTTGTTTCTTAAATCGTCAACAGAATTTATGACTTCTATATTTTCACACTTTTCACATCTCCAAATCGGCAACGGCGCTCCCCAATATCTGCTTCGAGATACAGCCCAGTCGCGCGCGTCTTCAAGCCACTTTCCAAATCGCCCTTCTTTGATATAATCCGGCACCCACTTTATCTTCTGGTTATTCTTCACCATTTTATCTTTGATTTCCGTAACTTTCACAAACCAAGAACTCGTCGCATAATTAAGTAACGGAGTGTCGCACCTCCAGCAATGCGGGTAGCTATGCTCATATTTTTCTTTAGCAAAAAGAGTATTATTATGAGCCATATATTTTATAATTTCAATATCTGTTTTTTGACTATCTTCAATTGATTTCACTTTCATGCCAGAAAACTCCCTCATTTCATTAGTAAAAGTGCCGTCCATTCTTACATTAACAACAATCGGCAATCCTATTTCTTTTGCCGCCGCCATGTCTATTTCACCAAAAGCGCCATTAATTGTTACAATACCAGTACCGTCTTCGATATTAACATAGTCAGTAATATGAGTTTGATAAACTTTAGAATTATTTTTGACTTCTTTGTGATCTTTATAAAAATCTCCAAAAGGATGAGTATAAGATATATATTTCATCTCCTTTCCTTTTAGATTGTTTATAATCTCAAATTTATCATATTGTGATTTTTCTAAGA
>JAGLXN010000039.1 GCA_023132875.1 Candidatus Parcubacteria bacterium | reverse complement strand
AAAAATTCTATTTATTCTTCTCTATCGCCAAATTATGTGCTTCAACATAATTAATTACAAAATTTTTCCAATCTGCCATAAAAGCAACTTTGCGAGCCTGGATTTTATTGTCAATCCTTTTCTTTTTTGTAAACAAAGTATATTTATAGATAATATCAATAAAATCTTTAATCATTTTTTCTTTTTTTTGATTTTCTATGTCCAATATATAGATTCCCGGGACTTTTTTATTGTGCAAATCATCATAAAAATATTTTCCAAAACCGGATAGATTGCTGGTTAAAGACGCAACTCCCAAAGCGGCAGTTTCAAGAGGAGTATAGCCCCAAGGCTCATAATATGAAGGGAAAATACCGAGATGGCAAGCCTGAATACTCTGGTAATAATCAAGATCTCCAAGCCCGTCAGCGCCAGTTAGATATATCGGATAGAATATAACTTTGACTTTATCTTCCTCTTTATTTTCTAAGCCCGCTTTTTTAAAAGCTTTTATTATAGGATCATTTTCAATATCTAAAATTTTATGCGTTGAAAGCGGAGCAACTCCGCTTTTAGATTTTAATCTCAAAAGTTTTCTTTTTATTTCAAAAATAAAACCCTTGTCAAAAATAGATTTTTCGCTTATTCTCTCTCCTGAAGCGACAGCATAAAGCAAATTTTCTTTAATGTCATCCTCTTCTTCTTCCAATAAATCTTTCACATCCCTAAAAGCTTCTCTTGCTTCTGTTATTTCAGGATTTATGCCGGCTATCCCTGTTGGAATAAAGAAAAAGACAACTACAGTTTTTTTGCTTTTATTCTTTTTCATTTTATCGTTTAATTTGCTCAAAGAGTCTATAAAAATGTCAAGGCCCTTGTTATGAAATTCGTATCTGCTTGCGGTAAAATAAAATAAAGTATTTTCAAGATCAATCTTGTAGTAAGGAAAGAAGTAATACAAAACAAACTGACGCAGTTTATTCCTATATTTTTTATGTTTAAAGGCAGTTTCTTCAAAGCTTGGGAATTTCGTCATATCAAGACCGTTTGGCAATATAACATCAGCCTTTTTTCCTAAAATATATTCCGCTTCCATGGCCGTAACTTGACTAACAGTTGTAAATACATCAGCCGATACGGCAGATATTTTTTCCATACTATGTTTTGCCTGTACTCCATATTTATGCGCTTCTTCATCTGGATTTATTTTCTCTATAATAGAATAAAGATCCGCGCCATGCCCAGCAAGAGTTCTTCCGAGAGTAGTCGCGTGAGTTGTAAATACCGTGGACACTTTTGAATTATTCTTTTTCAAATACAAAATTGCCGGACCGGAAAGCCATTCATGCGCCTGGACGACTATTTTTTTATCGTTATGAACCTCGCTCAATCTCTCTATCAAATTTCCGACCGCCCAGCTCCATAGAACAGGCTCATCAAAATCGTACGGACTATTCAAGGAATCAAGCTTAAAGCTTTCCCATAATTCTTTTTTTATATTATCGATCTTGGGCCATAAATCTTTAAAATCAATTAAAATAACTTTCGGCTCTCCTTTAATAAGCCAAAACCCGAAATGACAGATTATGCCTTCTTTTTTCAATTGTTCGCAAATATTTTTGTATTTTTCCGGAACATGCTCTTCCTTAAAAACAGCTCTGCTTTTTTCTTCAAAATACGGGCCGACAAGATAATATCCGTTCCTATAGCGCTTTTGCATATGTCTTGCTTTTGAACTTAAAACCGTAAAAATACCTCCGACTTTATTGCAGACCTCCCATGAAATTTCAAAAAGCATATCAGCTTTTGGTTTCGTGTTTTTTTTCATTTTTTACATTTTAGTTTTTATACTTATACTGAGATTATAACCCATTATCGCTATCAAGTCTAGCATACCGCATAGAATTTTGAATATTTGAATTATGATTGAATGTTTTAATTTCTAATAACTTAATGTTTAAACCTATTTGTCATTCCCTTGAAAAATGGAATCCCGTTAGTTTTAACAAGCGCGTGTTGTCATTCCCGCACTGAACTGAATTCAGCATAAACTCCGGCGGGAATCCAGTCAGTTTCATAAAATTGTAATATAGATTTAGATGATATTTATTCTGGATCTCCGTATTCACAAGGATGACAAAAAAAATAAATTCAAATGTTCAAAACTATAAACAGTTTAAAATTTTGAATATTTGAATTTTTCCGCCCGAGGCGGATCAGCCTTGGGCTGAGAATTTATTTGGAATTTGCCAGCCCGAGGCTGGTCCGCCTCGGGAGGATAATTTTGAATTTGTGATTTATTTTCTGTCTAACAATTTTATTCTTCTCTTTTTCTATAAAGATAAACAACCATTACAAAATCAAAAATCAACAAAACCGCCAATATGGCATAGAACAACAAAACACGCCCAATAAATTCGTTTTGAGAATAGTGATCCACTATCAGCCCAATCGATTTTTGCTGATAATCATATTTTCTTATATATTCACCTTTCGCATAAGCTTTATTCACTAAGCCCATAACCTTTTCATTATTTAGATTTCCTGCAAGCAATATTGGCTTATGTTCAATAATAGTCTCATTGCTTTTTGAGCAACATAAATTTTCTAAATCAAACTTATCAGCGCGCGCATATTCCGCACTAGATGTCCATAAAAACGCCAGGCGTCCAGAATAATAGATATTTAAATCACCTAACGATAAATTATCATTTTGTTCATTAACACCTTCTTCTTTTAGTCCGTTGGCTCCATGCTCCTGACCATCCAGCAGGCAAGCTTGTATGGAGTCCGCCTGTCTGGCAGGCAGGACTGCTTGTGGAAATTCTTCTAATTCCTTTTCCTCTTTATTATTATCTTTCAAATTACTAATCTCATTCATCTTTTCCCCAATAATAAGTTCAATATTTTCATTCAGATCATAATCCATGACTGCCTTTTCCTCCAAAGGCGTTCCGAATTCTTCTACAATAATAATGCTTTTATTCCCATCAAATATTCCTTCCACTGCCGCAATCCCAATCTCAATATAATTTGAATTCAAAATATTTTCTCTATGCGAAGAACTTTCCATCAAGGCTTTATGGGCACCGTTAGCAGTCACAAAATCTATCGCCAAATTTTCACCGGCATATCTGTAATCATATTCCGCTGATTTTATAAAATCCCACGGCGTTAATCCACTCGGGCTACTATGATCAAAATATTGATTTGCAAACATATCATCAGCCTTCTTCCTCGCTGCCTCTGTTAGTTTTTTACTTACTAAAAGGGATGGAAGCCCTGCTCCAACCCTAGACTCGTTAGTCAAATTTATCATTTCTCCCGCAGAAATGGAAGCGCCTAAAACAACATTCGTTTGGCTTAATTGCGCCAACGCGAAAAATAAAGCTATAATAAAACTTATTTTATTTATACTTTTATTTTTATTTTTTATTTTTGTCTCCATTTTTGACCTTTAATTTTAAGGCCACCCTTTTTATTTTTATTTGCAAGCAAAATTAATTTTGTAATTTTTAATTTTGTAATTTTTAAATAATTTCTAATGACTAAATTTTTAATTATGAAATACGGAGTATCTGTCATGCTGTCCGCCAGCTGACGGATTAGTATCTTTAAATTGTCGCATCTAATCTATTACTTAATTTAATAAACATTTTAATTTCGTGTTTAAAAATTAAAAATTAAGATTTATTTTAAAAATTTAAAAATTACAAAATTTAAAAATTCTATCTAAAGTATACTCCCATCCATCCATATCTACTCAACTATACCTTGTTACCAGAGCATATAATATCTACAACAGATAAATAAAAAAGGAGTGATAATTCACCCTTTTTTATTATTTATTCAATTGTTGTACTTACAGTATACACTAATTTTTAACTTTCGTCAATGGTAATCAGATGAGAAATTTATTTGCGATTTCTACACCGTCATCCTTAATGGTAGTGAAGGATCCCGCAGAAGTCTGGCATCACCGTTATCCTGAACGTAGCGATAGCGAAACGAAGGATCCCATGTTTAGTTTCGCATTATGTAATAGAAAGTTTTTATGAGTTTAATAACGAGATTCTTCGTCGTCCCTCCTCAGAATAACAGTGCGGAACAAGCTCGGGATTCTTCGTTCTGCTCAGAATGACTTGCTTGCTAAATTCAAAACCTTCGCCGTTATTTCCCCTATCTGCCATGAAGTAAATCCACATTTATTTTTTGAAGATAAATCATCTTCTAAAGAAATATTCCCGCCTCTGCTTTCAAAATATGGTGAATCGCATTCAAAATCAACTTTCTCAATATCTTTTATAGCAAGTTTATTTTTTCCCAACATCAAATCTATTTTTTTAAGAAGTTTTTCAGATAAATTTCGTTCATCGGTCCAAACTGATTTAGAAATAATATTTCTTTCTTTGTCTAATAAAAATACGCTTGCTTTATTGCCGATAATTTTAATTTTTAATTTAAATTTCATATTATTAGATTACTGAATTGTTAAATTGTTTCAGAATCTTATGTTTTTATAAATAAATATTTTTATTTTCTACTCTAACGGGAACAATATTTTGTCCGCTTCCTTTTGTTTTATTTATGTAATCTTCAACCCACTCTCTAGTCGTCACCCAATTTCTTCCTATTTTTATCCCTTTTAGTTTTTTCTGTCGGCAAAGCAGACTAATATAATCCTGAGAATAGTTGGTCAGTTTTGCTGCTTCATTAAGTGATATATAGTTAGTATTCGCATTGCTCATAAATTCTATTTTACAACAAATTCGGAATATATACAAATCAAAAATTAAAAACATGCTGTTATTTCACTAATATATATATATATGTTAAAATGTTAGTATGTTAAAATGTTAAAATGTTAGTATGGTTTACCCAATCGTTATAATTCCAATTATAGTCGGTTGCATAGCACAATCAATAAAATTTTTATTGTCTATAACAAAGCATAAAAAAATAGAGCTGAAATTTCTACTAATTTCGGGACATATGCCTTCAGCTCATTCAGCTTTTGTTGTTTCATTAGCAACTGTAATAGTCTTTTTTGACGGTATATTTTCAACAACTTTTACCGTAAGTTTTGTTCTCGCATACATTGTTATTTATGATGCTTTGAAAATCCGAACAAATATAGGATATAATGGTAAAATAATAAACAAACTCATAAGAGAAATACCAGAGGTTAAAAAAGAAGATTATCCAATACTGCGAGAAAGAGTAGGACACAAACCTTTGGAAGTTTTAATTGGATCTATGCTTGGATTTGTATTAACCATATTTTTAATAATTTTACTGGAAAATTTATAGGAAAATAGATAACAAAAAAACAGGATTTATTTCCTGTTTTTTTATTATTCGCGTAGAACTTGCTTAACACGTCCCTCTCCCCGCGGGAGAGGACAGGTAAGGGGGTAAATACAATAATCACGCACATACTTTAGATTATTGATCATTAGTATTCTACCCACTTTCCCCCTCACCCTAACCCTCTCCCGCAGGAAGAGGGAGATAAATGTCTAAATACTTTAAGTTACAATATCCTTTATCCTCTTTAAAAACCCATATATCCGATATCCGATATTGCTAAAAATCAGGTCGTACGCGCCAATATAATTTTTCTCATAACCGCCAAACCCTTTTTTAAATCTTGTAATGCCGCTCCAAGTATCTTTTTTATCCTTCGACAAGCTCAGGATGACACCATTGTCACAGTGAGCCTGTCGATGAATGTCATGGTGAGCCTGTCGAACCGTTGCCGACACACCCCAAAAGTCATACTTTTTGCATCCAGCCTCTTTTGCGTCTAGAATCTGCCGCCATTGCAATGAATACGGCGCCATCACATTCCTATATTCATTAGACGATGCTCCGTGAAGATAGACCGCCATATCTCCAAAAAACAAGACAAGGTTTGCTGCGATGATTTTATTGTCATATTCAGCGAGATATAATCTCGCAATTAAATTAGAATTGTTACCGATACGCGTACTGTCATCCTGAGCAAGCGATAGCGAGTCGAAGGATCCCGAATTTAACACTGTATAATTTTGTACCACAGTTTTGTGTGTATAGCTTCGGGATTCTTCGTCGTTCCTCCTCAGAATGACATTCTTAGAATAATTATTGTTTAAGCTCTCAAACATTTTCCAATAATAATCCTTGCTGTGAGAAACAAACTTGTCGCGCCTAGAAGTCTCCTTGATCAAATCCCAAAATTTTTCAAACTTTTCCTTAAAAACTTTTTTATTATCCGTTCGTAGCTCGTAATTCGTAATTCGTAACTCTTTCTTTCCTGCCAGCCGAATATTATACCTTGTCTTCTGCTTCATGTCTTTCAATAATTCTTCTTCCGATTTTGTAATATCCAAAATTAAAGTATCTCTCGGCTGAATTTCTGATGATGATTTTTTGAAATTAGTAAAATATTCATGATTCCTGATTCCTGATTCCTGATTCATTTTAATCGGCGGATCAATTTTCAAAAACAAACTTTTTTCTTCTTCAGTAATTTTTTTAATTTCGTCAAATAAAACATCAAAAAATTTTGATTTTTGATTTTTGATTTTTGATTTTTCTATGACTGGTCCGCGAGGACAATACAAATAACTCTGTCCAAACGGCAAATCGTGTTTTACGATCAAAGCCACGACAACCAAATTGTCGCTTGATACTTGATACTTGATACTTGATACTTTTGTTCTATTTTCATCAGATAAATCATCATTAGCAATTCCGATTCTCCATACCTTACGTCCAATTTTGCTCTGAAACTCTCCCCATTCCCAAGACTGCAAAAAACTTTCTGAATTGTTTTCAGCTATGAATTTATTCCATATTTCTTTTTGTTCTTCGCCGACATTAATTATTTCCATAGAATTATGTTGTTTATAATTCATGATTCTATTTTTAGATTCGCGTCCGCCTTAATATTCTTCCAATTTCCAATTCCCTTATCATTTTTTATGCGATAATATGCCGCAATCGCAATCATAAAAGCATTGTCGGTTGATAGATTAGTATTCAGTATTTGGTATTCAGTATTTGGTAATTCTTTATTTATGGCTTTTTTAAATTGCTTCTGTAATTCTCTATTCGCCGACACTCCGCCGCCGAGAATAATATTTTTTGCTTTATATTGTTTCGCCGCTTTTATAGTTTTAAAAACTAAAACATCAATTACTGCCTGCTGGAAAGATGCTGCAATGTCAGATTTGAACTTGGAATTTGCCAGCCCAAGGCTGGTCCGCCTCGGGCGGAGAATTTGCCAGCCCAAGGCTGGTCCGCCTCGGGCGGAGAATTTGGAATTAACTCTCTCTCCTTCTGGGAGAGCTTGCCTGTCCGGCAGGCAGGAATCGAGGTGAGAAAAAGTTTGCCGCGATCTAACCTCATATAAAACCGCTGTCTTAAGTCCAGAAAAACTAAAATTATAATCCTTACTGTTTATCATAGGTCTTGTAAACTTGAATTTATTCCTATCTCCCTTCTTAGCCATTTTTTCAACCAGCGGTCCGCCTGGATAACCAAGATTTAAAAGCTTGGCAATTTTATCAAACGCTTCGCCAGCCGCATCGTCCATGGTCTCACCTATTATTTTATAATTCAAATCTTTCTTCATTAAAATTAATTGCGTATGCCCGCCCGATACTGTAAGGCATAAAATTGGAAATTCCGGTTTCCATAGATCGTAATTTTGGAATTTGGAATCTTCTAACTTTTGCATCTTCAATTTTTCATTTTTCACTTTTTGTTTCTTATTTTCCAGATTCCAGATTCCAGATTCCAGATTCTTTTTCAACCAATTCGCGTATATATGCCCTTCAATATGATGAATGCCGACTAATGGTTTGTTTAGCGCGTAAGACAATGATTTAGCTGTATTAACTCCAATCATTAATGCTGGGATTAAACCAGGTCCATTAGTCACTGCAACATAATCAATTTTATTTTTGTCGAAATGAATTCCCCTCTTGAGAGGGGCAGGGGTGTGTTTCTCAGCTTGCTTAAATGCCCTTTTCAAAACCGGAACCATATTTTTTAAATGCATTCTTGACGCCAAAGACGGCACAACCCCGCCATATTTGCTGTGCGCCTTTACTTGAGATGAAATAATATTAGATAAAACTTCTGCCCTATTCCTACTAAATTTTACTATAGCAACCGCTGTTTCATCGCACGATGTCTCTATCGCTACAATTATCATACTTTTCTAAAATTAGTTTATTTAGTGTGAATATTAGTTCAATTGGTGTTTGTTTATAGAGACATCAAAAAAACTAATGTTTACACGAAGAAAACTAAAATCGTTAATTCCGCAAATTAAGACAACTTAACAATACAACACATTCCCGCTCTTTACAAATGGATAATATGTGGTAATGTGTAACTTATAGCGTGTAACGTGTAACGCAAAACTAAATAAAAAAATATGCGTTATAGACTATATGTTACATACTGTATGTTATGCGTTATACGTTGTGCGTTATACGATCTGGCCTCATCGTCTAGTGGTTAGGACACCAGGTTTTCATCCTGGTAACAGGGGTTCGATTCCCCTTGAGGCTACAAATTAAAATGCGGGATAAGCCCGCATTTTATTTATAAATTGGAAAACAAATATTTTTATAAATACTCCCCTGTTTTATATCTCTCTTTTTTTGATATTGTAATAATTCTATTCCAATCATATCCTCTTCTTACAAACGCTTCCGCTGAAGAAAAAGGCCTCTTTTTTCTATTCTCAATCAAATAAACTGCGTGAGAATTAGAATACTTTATCAAAGTACCGTCAGAATGAGATGTTGTTTTTTTTATACTCTTCCCTTCTTTATATTCATTCAAAAAAACATTATCTATTGTTTGAATCCAGCCCCACTTATACCCCAATTTGTTGAACACATCCGCGCTTTCAATCCAAAATTTTTCATTACCGTTTATAACATACACTTTATATCCGAAACCTTTGACAAGCGAGCCATTTGGAATTTTTTTCGCCAAAGGCTTGGTTTTAAAGGTCATTTCCGGAGTGATTTTTTTCTTCTTATAAAAACTGCTATGAGCTGTTATCTTGTAATAGTAAGTAGTGTCCGGCTCAAGACTTGTTAATACGGCCTGATGATTTAGCTGGCGCGATTTTGAAACAACTGTTTTATATTTATATTTTCTCGGCACAGTACCGTACTGAATTGTGCTTTTGGCAACCAGGTTTGTTTTAAAATTAACTGTAATTCTTCTGGAAAAAATTAGTTTTTCGTTAAAACTAAGAGGCTTAATGTTTTTAATAAATAAATCGGGACATTTTCCTTCATAATCATTGGTATTGAAAACAAAATATTTGCCGCTAACTTTATTTCCCGCTTTATTTTTAGCTACAATTTTCAAATTATATCTTGTTCCTGGCTTTAGCTTATATATTAAAAGTTCGTGTTCTTTTTTGAAACTTTTGACTCTAGCAGTTTTATTCAGATCTTTTCCTGTAATGCCATAATAAACAACCGCGTTTGTCTCTTCGTCAGTTGTCCATGATAGCGCTACTGCGTTATTAGTAATCTGTAAAATTCTTTGTTCTTTAAATTCTGGCTCAGTAAAATCATCTTTTTTCATACCTTTTGTTGAAAAACTTTGAATAAATGATTCTTTCTCATTGTTCAATCTATCAATTGCCACGATTTTGAAATAGTATTTTTTATTCTTCCTTAAACCAGTAAGACTAGACTCGTGATAATAATTATACAGACTATACCCAGTATATCTATTCAAATTGTCAGAGCTTTCTCCAAAATAAATAATTCCTTTTGTTTGATGGCTTGGCGTAAACCACTTAACCTTAGCAACTCCGTTTTCTATATCATAAACCTGAATATTTGCAAATTGAATAGAAGCTAATGCTTGCGAAGCATAAACTATAGACATAAAAATTATAAAGCTAATTAATGTAAATTTTTTCCAATTTCTCATTTTTTTTATTTATAATAAATCATTGCACTATTACATATTTTTTATAAATTGTCAACTTATGACTTTATGATAACAGATATTTTGCTATTTACAAATAAAATATATAGAATGCAATAAGACCGAGATAAGCTTTTCCTGCTATTCTGGAACAAGCAAGTGGAGCAAGTGCAGTGATAGAATCCCGAATTTATGCACACGAAACGCAATATAAGGTCTTGTAATATAAATTACGGGATTCTATCGCTATCGCTCCAGAATGACAATTTATAATTAAAAATACTTTTATGAAAAGAAAAGAAAAATTATACATAACTTTAACTATTTTTCTGCTTACGACAATTGCTATAATGAATTTTATATTGTCTGATTTATAAATAATTTTTCCACAATAAATGAAGATATTAAAAAAATCATTTTACAGCCAGCCGACAGAAAAAGTTGCCAGAGAATTGCTTGGCAAATTTTTGTGCCGGAAAATAAATAATAAATTATATATAGGAAAAATAGTTGAAACAGAAGCATATCTCGGAGAAAAAGATTTGGCTTGCCATACATCAAAAGGAATAACGGAAAGAAATAAAATTATGTTCGGACCTGCCGGCCATGCTTATATTTATTTTATTTATGGAATGTATCATTGTTTTAATGTTGTGACGGAAGAAGAAAATAATCCTTGCGCGGTTTTGATTAGAGCGTTGGAACCGATAGGACGTAGAGACGCGATTAATCGCGTCTCTACAAGACCGTTAAACGGACCTGCAAAATTATGCAGGGAATTTGAAATAGATAGAGAATTAAACGGATATAATCTAACACTCGGCAGAAAATTATGGATTGAAAACAAAGAAAAAATAAAACCAATCCGAATAAAAAAATCCAAGCGCGTCGGCGTGGATTATGCTGGAATTTGGAAAGACAGGCTGTTGAGATTTTATATTAAAGATAATAAGTTTGTTTCAAAAAGATAATACACATTACATTGTTCTATTGTTAAATTGTTGTTTAATAATTTCAATCATTTCGTTGGCTCCATACTCCGTATGGAGTCTTTTGTGATTTCAATAAAATTATATTAAGCTCGCAAGAACTGGTTCGCAACAAGTTTCTTATGTTTTTAAATTTCGATTTATTCGTTTATTCTGATTTTTGTTGATTATTCAAGTTCAGCGTAAAATGGGAAACATTTAGAACAGATTGCAAACCTGCTCCCGCAATAGAATCTGAAAATTGAGAATTGATCATTCAATAAAAATTAGAAATTAGAAATTTATTTTTGCCTCCTCCCCAACTCCTTCAATGCCATTTTAATTCTTTCGCTAACATCTTTAATTTCTGGAGAAATATTTGATAACGACATTTTTGCTTCGGCAGAACTATACCCTAAGCTAACCAAAGCTTCTACCGCATCAGAATGGTCTCCTATTTCCTTAGTTTTTTCTTCTATGTTCTCAACATCGGAAATAGAAAATTTATTTCGGAGTTCCAATATAACCCTCTCCGCTGTTTTTTTTCCGATTCCTGAAACTTTCGTAAGAATGCTTGAGTCCCCTTTCGCAATCGCAATTTTTACCGTTTCCGGATCAGCTAAGGAAAGAATTCCCATTCCTGCTTTTGGCCCGATTCCTGAAATAGAAATTAAAAGTTCAAAAAGTTCAAGCTCTTTATATTCCAAAAATCCATACAAAACAAGCGCGTCTTCTCTGACATTTAGATGGGTAAACAATTCAACATCCTCGCCAATCTTTCCTAAATCAGACACAATAAAAACCTTGTACCCGACATTTCCAGTTGATACTATTATAAAGTTCTCGCTTTTTAAAATTACCTTTCCTTTGATGTGAGAAATCATATCATGTAACGTGTAACGTATAACGTGTAACGTATACACGATTTGCGCAACTTACGTTACACGTTATACGCTATACGTTACACATTTATAATAATCCTATTTGACATTTTCTGCAAACTGTAATAGTATTTAATCATAATTCATTATTCATTATTTTATACAACTATGTCAAATTCTACTTCAGCAAAGAAATCTCTGAAAAAAAGCGAGAGAAAGAAGATCATAAACACAAGATCTAAAATTAAAATGAAAAAAATTATAAAGGACTTGAATGAGCTTGCGCGAACATTAGAGAAAAAAACAGAAAAAGTCACTGACGACAAGATGAAAGGAATTGAAGAAATTCTTAAAAATGCTTACAAGCAAATAGATAAAACCGCTAAAAGAGGAATTATCAAGAAAAACACGGCCTCAAGAAAAAAGTCTAAGTTGGCAAAAAAAATAAATTCCCTACAACAGAAAAAATTAAAGAAATAAATTTTTAAAATAACGCATCTAGCATAAGTAGTTAGAAACAAAAAAGCGACAAAACAAAAACGAGAAATAGACCAAAATAAACCACCCAGTGTTATAGGGTGGTTTATTTTGTGTGATAAAAATTTTGCGGAATATTTTTTTATTGTCAAATTGTTAAATTGCCAAATTGCCAGAGGCGAAGAAAACGCGTGACAATTTAACAGTTTGACAATTTGACACTGCGTTGGCTCTTGTTTTTGTTATCAATGAAATTAAGATTTAAATGTTTCACTTTCATGCCAATATTAACCATCAATCTACACTGATACCACAATCAAATCCAAAACCAGCCTTGCGTTCATTTTACCTGTTTTCATCGCCAAATCAGCATCAAAAAGCTTTTTATATATTTTTTTCAAAGTTTGCGCATCAAATTTTTGGCACTGTTGAACGCTTTTTTGAACAACATAAGGATGCATTTTTGTCTGCGAGACAATTTGTTGGTTTACAAGTCCTTGATCTAACAAGCTTTTTATTTTTATCAGATTACGAAACTGATAAACAAACATAGTTAGAATATAATTTTCGTTCAATCCTTCCTCAAGCTGCTTATTCAGCAAAAGAACGGCTTTATTTTTATTTTTAGAGCTTATACTGTCTATAAGATTAAATATATTCATATCCACCTTTGATTTGACCAAAAGCTCTATATCTTTCTTTTGAATCTCTCTTCCATTGCAATAATTTATGAGCTTTTCAATCTCATTGCTAGCTTCCCACAAATTATAAGCTTGATTCATTTTTCCGCTTTTATCTTTTTGCGCAAGTCCTTTCCCTAAAGAAATAGCAAAAACATTGAGAGCGTCTTTTTTTATGCTCCCCCCAAAACTTTCTATCCTATCTTTTAGCCAGATTTCAAATTTAAAATCAGAAGGAATAAAAAATTCTTTGATTTCTGCCAAACCAGATTTTTCAAGCTTAACTAATTCCTTATATATCTTTTTTCTTTTATCCAACTCTTCTTCAATAAAAAATATTTTTATTTCTTTCTGCGGATTTTCAAGATATTTTAAGATTAGCTTCTCTTTTTCGTCAATATTATTTTTATTTTCTTCTTCATTCTTATCTTCTTTTTTTTTCTTATTCAAAGAAAATAAACTATTTTTTATAATCAGCAATTTATCCGAACTAAAAAGAGAGCCTGACATCAATGCATCCTGAAGTTTACCTAGTTTCTCATCTTTGCCTAAAGCTTGATTATTCCAGTCAATTTCATGAATATTAATACTTCCGCCCTTTTTCTCAAAAGCCTCTTTTTCTTCTCTTATCTTCTCAGTAACAGTAAAATCGTCATCACCGAAGTATAAATGAATGTTTTTGTTGTTTGACATCTTCATATTTTTTAATTAAACTGAAGTTATGTTAGAAATACAAGAATAAGGAGAAGAGCAAAATGAATAAAAGCAAATATCATGGACGACTAAGACAAACAATGGAAAAGTTATTGGAAAAAAGATTACTTGTTGTCCAATATAACTGGATAACAAAGAAAGTTTCTATAGGAGTGCTAAAATTCTATAAATGTCCTGAACTATGGGAAATACTCATAGTTGAAAAAGATGAACTAATTCTACAAGCGTTTATGGCCGCTTCTTATCCTTATGGAAAAGCAACAAAGAACTGGGTAAAAAATTCAAAATATCCTATCATTATTGAAGATGATACGGTAACAGAAATTTTACAATCTTCAATATACAATGTTATTGAAGTAACGGACTAAGTATTATTCTTAGCCGTTTTTTTATTTTTAGCGAAAAGCTGTTTGAAAATTATTGTTCAAAAATACTTCTTCTAGATTCCCTTTTCCAAGGAAATGATAAATAAACCATCTTAAATAGCTCTTGATTCATAATTCATAATTCATAATTCCCTATTCTATTTCCCACTCAACTTTCTGATTTGGCTGAACAACCTGAATCCATATCTTACCCGGCACAAACTTTATTTCCTCTCCCGCCTCGTTATAAAAATACAATTTCGATTTCATATCTGATTTGTCTTTTCTCCATTTTCCCTTGATTTCCCAACCGTTTTGATACACAATTGCGTCGCCTTCGCCTTCAATGTCCATATCATTATACTGTCCTTCTATTTGTCTTGAAGCGGCGAACATTATTACAATATTCTTTGTGCTTATTTGCTCTGACGTTAATTTATCTTTATCTTCCTTGTCTCCTTTAGACCTTAAATAAGAATTTGTTTCAGCATTATATTTATATTCAACTTTATAAATTGAAGGATATTTAATGCTAAGCTCTCCATTTTTATCTATTGGACTTTCTTCATCATAAAATTCATAACCTTCAAATTCATTTTCCAACCGATAGCCAATACGTTCAGAATATTCTTTTAATCTTTTTATAGTCGTAAATCCGTCGTGCGGTTTTGGAAGTCCCGGTTTTCTATAAAATACGCTTCCATCTAAATATAAAGCGTTTACATTATCCATAATTTTATTATTCAGCTTGTCTAAAGCATGATAAGATCCTCCCCAATGCGCGTAAATTGCGTCAAAGCCCATTGCCAAAGGAATAAAATCGTGCCGCGAACTTCTAATGCTTCCGATTTCCGCCGGCTCACCGCAGACATAAATTGCCATATAGCGCGTGATGCCATTCGTAACCACTGGCATTTCAATAACTAAATCCGCTTCTGATATACCGCTCAATGGCCATGCCTCTAAATCCCCGGCAAGCATAACCGCGAACGGTCTTCCTTTTGCGTTTTCGCATCGTATTCCATTTATTAAATTTCTTTCTTTTTCTTCGTTTTCTTCTTCATTATTCTTATTTTCGAAATCATTTTTTGCAACTTCATCATTATTTTCATTTTCTATTGTTATAGTTCTGCCGCCTAATAAATTTTTAGCATTGCCCGCAATAAAAATCGCGGCAACAATTAAAATTATTGCGATTATTACCGCGTAAAGTTTTTGCTTTTTGTTTAATTTATCTATTTCAATCATAATTAATGCTAATTAGTATTTATTTAAAATAACTTTAAATTACGCAATTTTAGAGATGTCATCCTGAATTTATTTCAGGATCTATCGCATGCTACATTGATTTATATTATACTCAATAAACTTGCTCTTTCGTTTTAGCTTAATCTAAAATTTTAAAGATTTATAGGTTAGTTTATCGTAATAAATAGAAGATTCTGAAATAAATTCAGGATGACAGACGCTCCGCATCTCTTATTTAAAAATTAGAAATTGTTAAAATGTTAGTATGTTAAAATGTTTAAATGCTCGTCATCTCCTCCCAATTATCCCCTGCTTTTATATCAACTATAATCGGCACTGGAAAATCTATTTTTTTGCCGTCTAGGCTCAGATGACAATTTTCCATAATTTCTCTGATATTTTCTGCAACTTTAGAAACATTTTCTTCCTTTACAGAAAATAATAATTCATCATGGACTTGCAAGAGAAGTTTTATAGCATCATCAGAAACTGAGCTTTCAATTGGAAGCTCAGTTTCTTCAATACCTTTATTCTTATTATTATATTCATCAATCCATTTATCAATTTTAAGCATTGCTATTTTTATAACATCAGCTGCGGCTCCCTGAATCGGCATATTGATTGCCATTCTTTCTGCCGAATTTTTTACCATAGCATTTGATGAATTTAGCTCTGGAAGATACCTTCTGCGGCCCCAAATTGTTTGAGCATATCCGATTTTCCTCGCGTCTTCTTTGGATTTTTCTATATACTCGGCAACACCGGAAAATTTTTTCATATAATTTTCTATAAATTCCTTAGCTTTATCTCTCTCAATTCCAGCAGACCGCGCAAATCCAAAAACACCCATCCCATAGATTACGCCAAAATTTAACGCTTTGGCAGATCTTCTCATTTGAGAAGTTACTTCTTCAAGTGGAACTTGATTTACTTCAGCAGCCGTTGCGGCATGAATATCTAATCCTTTATTGAATATTTCCTTCATTTTCTTGTCATCCGCGACCATAGCTATAACGCGAAGCTCAATTTGCGAATAATCCGCGGAAACAAGCTTTCTGCCAGTCTCCGCGATAAAAGCTTTTCTAATCTTCCTGCCAATTTCAGTTCTAATTGGAATATTCTGCAAATTAGGATTTGAAGATGAAAGCCGTCCTGTAGCTGTTACAGTTTGATTAAATGTTGTGTGAAGCCTGCCAGTTTTTTTACTTACAAGTTTTGGCAAAGCATCAACATAAGTATTTTTTAGTTTTACAAGCTCTTTATATTCAGAAATAAAACTTATTATAATGTGTTCTTCTTTAAGTTTTTCAAGTTCCGTAGCGGCAACCGAATATCCCGTCTGGGTCTTTTTAATTTCTTTCGTAGATAATTTCATCTTTCCAAATAAAACCTGTGATAATTGTTGAGAGGAATTTATATTAAAGCTTTTATCACCAGAAAGAGTATGAATTTTTTCTTCCAATTCAAAAATCTTGTTTGACAATTCATCTGAGAGAACTTTTAAAAGTTTCACGTCTAAATTAATACCTTTCATTTCCATCTTTACCAGTATTTTTACAAGAGGCATTTCAATTTTATAAAATAGATCCTCCATTTCCGATTTTTTCAGCTTTTTCTTGAGAATCTCATAAAGTTCAAAAAAGTGGCTGAGTTTTGCAACCTCACTGGCATTTTTTATCTTTTCTCTAATTTCGTTTTCATCTTCAATCTCTATATTTCCTCTATGCCCTAAATAATCAAAAATTATTTTATCTTTACTATAATCCCTTTTCCCCGGATCAAGCAAATATGCAGCTAACATCATATCGAAATCAAGCCCTTTTATGTCTATATTGTGGTTGTAAAGCGCTTCTATATCGCGTTTGAAAAAATACCCTATTTTTTTATATCTTTCATTTTCTAAAATAGGCTTTAGCTTTTCAAGAGAAGAGTTCACTGCTAAGACAGAAGTATTGAACAAATTCGGTTTGTTATCTTTAAGAACCAGTGGCACATAATACATTGGACTTGTTTTCCACATAAAAACCATTCCAGTCAAATCTATCTGGCTCACATTATCCTCGCTGCTTCTCGTCTGAAAAACAAATCTTTTTTGCTTTTTTAATTCCGCCAAAAACTTATCCACCTTCTCGTCCGCATCTAAAATTATATATTTAATATATTTTTTGCCGCTTTCTTGATCCTTAATTCTTGATTCATTATTCTTATTGTTGTTTGCTTCTTCAACCCTTTTTATCAAACTATAAAATTCCAGCTCTCTGAATAATCTAATCAACTCAGATCTATCATAATCCCCCCAGACACAATCTTCCAAATCTAATTTTATGTCCATATCGCGCTTTATAGTTGCCAGCTCCTTGCTCATTAACGCTTCTTTTTTTTGCGCAATCAATTTTTCTTTAATTTTTGGTTTTATTAAATCACCTGCTTTATCTTTTTCAACCGCTTGATAAATTTTTTCTATAGAACCAAATTTCTGCAAAAGATCTATCGCTCCTTTTTCGCCGATACCCTTAATTCCGGGAATATTGTCAGACGGATCACCGCGTAATCCTTTAAAATCAATAATTTGATTTGGCTTCAAGCCATATCTTTCTTGAACAGCCTTCTCGTCATAGATTACGGTATCTTTTATTCCTTTCCGCAAAGTGTAAACTTCCGTACCCTTATCAATCAATTGCAAAGCGTCTAAATCGCCTGTTACAATGATCGTTTTCCAATTTCCAATTTCCAATTTCCAATTTCTACTTGCAAGCGTGCCAATTATATCATCGGCCTCAAACCCTTTTTTTTCTATAATTGGAATATTAAGAACATTTACCACTTCTTTTATTTTTGGAATCTGATCATAAAATTCTTGATCAGGCTTTGCTCTGCCTGCTTTATATTCATCGTAAATCTTGTCGCGAAAAGTTCCTCCAGCAACATCAAAAGCGCAAATCATATAGTCCGGCTTCAAGTCTTTAATCACTTTTAAAAGCACGGAGGTAAATCCGTAAACAGCGTTGACCATCTCGCCCTTTTTTGTCGTTAGCGGCGGCAAAGCATGATACGCCCTATGCATAAGCGCATTCGCGTCAATTAGGATTAGTTTTTTAGGTTTATTCATTTTTAATTCTTTACTTAAAATTTGTCATCCTGAAACAAGTTCGGGATGACAAAAATTTCGTAGACGAGTTAAGACGAGAAAATCCTATCTTGATCAAAAATCTGAAGTAATTGCATTGTTTTTATTTTTGTCTGATTTAATACCCAATTCTTTCTCAATCCCATCAACTTTTCTTTTCAACTTCTCTAATTCAATTTTAACATTATTATGCTCTTTTAAATAGTTCTCTATCATATCTCTATTCTCCGCAATTTTTTCTTCTAATAATCCGAGAGTATTTTTCAGCTCCGCAATTTCAGCATTTATTTCCTGAGTTTGCCTGTTATCTTTCATATCAATTCTTTTTTTCAAGCTCTCTTCCAGCTGTTTTAATTTTATATCAAGTTGTGTTTTTGTGATCATAGTATTCTATTGTTACATTGTTAAATTGTTATATTGTCAAACTGCTATACCATAACAATACAGCAATAGAACAATGGAATAATTATTTTAAAATCAATTTCAATTAGCGTTCTATATTATCCATATTTTATTTTCCTTGAATTTTCATCCACAAACTCAAATTTCAAATTCAATCTTTTCTTCGGCAGAATCTTCTCAATTTCTTCCGGCCATTCAATAACTATAATATTATTTTTCCCGCCAATTATATCGTCCCATCCTAAATCTAAAATCTCTTTATAATCAGAAATACGATAGCAGTCAAAATGATATAAAGTGTATTTTTTATTCGTTTTTTGGGAAGAATTATATTTTTTCATAATTAAAAATGTCGGACTGTTCACTGTTTCTTTAACCAATAACCCTTCAGTCAACCCTTGAACAAAAGTTGTTTTTCCTCCTCCTAAACCGCCATAAAGACAAACCAGCCAATTGGAATTTTTATTTTTATTTACTTCAAGCCACTCTTTTAACAACACTCTCGCAAATTCTTTCGTTTCTTCAGGGTTTTTTGTTGTTATTTGATTTTTAGGCATATTAAATTTATAACAAGAATTATATTTTTTATGATTTTATATTTCCATTATACTCTCTAAACAAAATATAATCTAGTATTTAGTATGTAGTATGTAGTATTAATCAACACGCATTTTGTTAGCATGTTAAAATGTTAGTATGTTAAAATGTTAGAATGATATAGGCTTGACAACATTTTTAGTTATGGTAAATTAACTAATCAACACTAATATCTCATTTCCTTGGATCACGAAATTCTATTTTTAGTTATCTTCGTGTAAATATTAGTTTTATTGGTGTTTCCTATAATAAACACTAATAAAACTAATATTTACGCTAAGCAAACGAATTAATAAGAGTTTTGTAATTCAAAATTATTTAAATCGCTAAAAAATGGGACTATCTCCAAAAGAACAAATAATAGATCAAATAACTAAAAGTGAGGCTATTTTGCTTTGTGTCAGTAAAAATCCAAATGGAGACGCTTTGGGCGCTGCTTTGGGTTTTTATCTGGCTTTGAAAAAACTAGGTAAAAAAACAGATGTCGTAAGTCCGACGGCTGTTTTGGAAAAATATTCCTTTTTGCCTTCTTCAAATCTGATAACTCACAAACTTGAAGGAGCCCGTGACTATATATTCACTGTAAACATTGAAAAAGATAAGCTTCAACAATTAAGATATGAGGTTCAAGATAATAAATTGAAAATATTCATAACGGCTAAAAGTGGAGATTTGAATGAGAAAAACGTGGCGCTTGAATCTTCTAAATTTAAATATGATTTAATAATAATCCTTGGAACTTCAGACTTGGAAGATCTTGGTAATGTTTATGACGACAACCCTGAACTTTTTTATGAAGCTCCTGTAATCAATATTGACAACAATCCCTCAAATGAATATTTTGGAAAAATAAATCTAGTGGATGTCACAATATCATCAACTTCAGAAATAGTCCACAACCTTATTTCTGATCTTGATGAAAAACTATTCGACGAGCAAATCGCGACAAATTTACTAACTGGGATAGTTTCAAAAACAGACAGCTTTCAAAACAAAAACACTACCCCAAAAGCATTTTTAACCGCAGCCTCTCTCATTACAAAAGGAGCCAATAAAGAAGATATTATCAGATATTTGTACAAAACAAAATCAATATCAGTTATAAAACTTATGGGAACAATTATGTCCACTTTAAAATATAACAGCCAATATAAATTAGGCTGGTCCGTTATAAATAAGAATGACCTTGAAAGAACAAATACGACCTCCGAAAATCTTAATTTAGTCGTAAGCGAACTAGCTAACAGTTCTCCCGAATTTGATATGATGCTTCTTTTATATAAAAATAACGGCAAAGTTAATGGGATTATTAATTTTTCTGAAAAACTGGAAGTTGGTGAGCTTGTAAAATTGCTCAATGGAACAATACAAGATAATCAAATTATTTTTATTTCAAATGAAACAGTGATTGATCTAGCAGAAAAAGAAACTTTGAAAAAAATTAAAGGATGGAAAGACGGAATGAGTATTTAGTATTAAGTATTTAGTATTAAGTATTTTTATAGGAACGGGTTGTAACCCGTTTTTTTGTTTTGACTATAAATAAACTATTCAAAAACATTAATCAAAAATTGGTTTATTAAAAATTTAATAGAAATTGAAAATTAGAAATTGAAAATTAGAAATTGAAATTGTATTGCCAACTCCGCGCCTATTTAGTAATATATAAGTAGTGATAACCAATAATATTATAATAATATGCAACGCGTAACTAAAACAAATGATAAAAACCAAAAAAAAGAACTGCGAGAGAAAATTCAAGATGAAACAATAAAAAGATTATATCACAAAAGCGAAGAGGAAAGAGCAACGGCTATCGCGAACAAATTTAATCTGCCATATGTGGATTTGAACCTGATCCCCGTTGAAGCCGAAATTGTAAATTCAATTCCGGAAGAAGATGCTCGAAAGGCTGATGTGGCTGTTATTTATAAAGTAGGTAAAAAATTCCAGATAGCAGTAATCGATCCGGAAAAATATGAGACAAAAAAGCTTCTTGAAAAAATAAAAAAAGAAGAAGGAATAAATTATAATTTGGTCATAGTCTCGCAAGACAGTCTTAAGAAGGCTTGGACAAGTTATAAAATTGGAACAGTTACGGAAAAATTTGAAGATAGCGGTGTATCATTAAAAAAAGAAGATCTGACTGAATTTGAAAAAGGAATAAACAGCATTATTGACCTAAAAAAAAGAGTTTCAGAAATAAACACGACTGAAATATTTAACATAATTATGGCTGGCGCCATAAAAACAAAATCTAGCGATGTTCACATTGAACCTAATTTAGACTATATAAGGCTGAGATATAGAGTTGATGGAGTTCTTCAAGATATTGTCAAACTGCCCAAGAAAGTCCACAGAATCATAGTTTCAAGAGTAAAAATGCTTTCAAAAATGAAATTGAATATTTCTAACATCCCGCAAGACGGACATTTTGGCATTAACTTGGAAAATACTCAAATAAATGTACGGTCTTCTATCCTTCCCAGCAGTTTTGGAGAAAGCATAGTTTTAAGAATTTTATCAGATAGCATAACAGGACTCAAGCTGGATGAACTGGGGTTCAACCAATATTATCTTGAGAAAGTTGAGGAACAAATTATAAAACCAACCGGAATGATATTAACTACAGGACCAACCGGAAGCGGAAAAACAACCACTTTATATTCTTTTATCCGCAGAATAAACCAGCCAAGCATAAAAATTATAACTCTAGAAAATCCAGTAGAATACAGAGTGGAAGGAATATCTCAAACTGAAGTCGGGGAAGACAAGGAAATGAGTTTTGCTGACGGATTAAAAGCAGTCGTGCGGCAAGATCCAGACATTATAATGGTTGGAGAAGTAAGAGATCCTGAAACAGCGGAAATTTCTATTCAAGCAGCTTTAACCGGCCATATGGTGCTTTCAACCCTTCACACAAATAACGCGGCAGGAGCAATACCGCGGCTGCTTCATCTAAAAGTCAATCCCGCGTTAATTGCTCCAGCCATTAATCTTGTTATCGCCCAAAGACTTGTTAGAAAGCTTTGCCCGCATTGCAAAGAAGAATATGTTCCAGCTCAAGAAACTATAGATAAAATAAAAGAGGTGCTTTCAAATATACCAAGAAATAATGGCATAAAAATTCCAAACGAAATAAAAGTCATTTACAGAAGCAGCGGATGTTCTAAATGCAATTTTATCGGCTATTCCGGACGAATTGGAATCTATGAAATGTTTCCCATGACATCGAACATAGAAAAAATTATTTTAAAAGATACGTCCTCTTCAGACATTATGTCAGCAATTAGAGAAGATGGAATGATCTCCATAAAAGAAGATGGGGTATTAAAAGCTCTGGAAGGCTTAACTTCGCTTGAAGAAATAAGAAGAGTTACGGGAGAGATTTTTAGCAGGAAAGGATAGAGATAAGATAGGAATTAAGAATCAGGAATTATGAATTATGAACAAAAGGTTCAATGCCCGTGGCTTGAACCTTTTTGTTTAATTATGGAGTTTATGACTTATACGCTTTTTATTATTCTGTCATCCTGAGAGAGCGATAGCGATTGAAAGATCCCGTAAGAAATTTCATATTATGTAATAGAAGATTTTGTGAGAATAGATTCGGGATTCTTCGTCGTCCCTCCTCAGAATGACAAAAAAATTAAAAAGACTTTGCCCTATGCAAAGTTTTATTTCAACGCACTATATATTTATTCTTAATTCATAATTCATAATTCATTTGCCAATGTTCTATATTTGTCCATAAATTCATGGGCTTTTAAATCATTGCCTAAGACCCCGTCCATAAATAACCTCCACAATTTCATCTCATCTTCACGCCATCTTGGTTTGAAAAAACTTTCAGTATATAGCAATATTCTTCATTTTTTTTCAAACCAATCTGACGCAAATCTGAGTAAACTTGAGAATGTTATTTATGGACGGGGTCTAATTTTTCATAAACACTTCCTAGCCAAAAACTTATCTCTGGATTGTGGCTGTCAAGCTCAAACGCTTTATTAAAACTTTCATAAGATTTTTTATAATCCCCTATTATAAAATTAGACTTGCCTAGCACGATAAAAGCGTCCCTATAATCTGGACTTTCATTTATTGCCAGTTCGCTTTTCCCAATAGCCAAATATGGTTCATTTATTGTGTTATACAAATCCGCAATTAAAATATTACTATAAACTTCATTTTTTATATTGCCATAATTATCCAAATACTCTTTAATTTTATTGATTTTTTCTTTATAATTCGCGTCATTGACTTTTTCAACCTCTTGAAAATAATCATTATAAGATTCATTTCTATAAAAGTCAAGAAGTCCCAAATAATACGAAATTGCAATGTTGTGATTGTTTTCTGAATATAACTTTAAAAAAATATCATTAGCCTTGCCGATATTTCCTTCCGCCATAAAACTTTTTGCCAATTTAATGTTTATTTCTTCTTTATCTTTCAGCTCAATAGCTTTTTCATAACAGCTTATGGAATCAGAAATATCTCTTTTTGCGTAATAAACATCGCCCATAACTTCGTATGCCTTGAAATCATTTTTTATTTCTTTTATTGCCATTTTTAATTCTTTTTCTGCTTCGTCTAGCAGTCCATGCGAATAAAATATTTCTGACCTTTTTAGCTTGGCTAGGTATGTTGTATTCCTATTACCATCAATAGCTGCCGCGTATTTATAGTTTTTCAGAGATTCATCATAATCTTTACTTTTATAGCTTTCGTTCCCGAGAAATAAATATCCGCTTGAAGTTATAAGCTGCCATTTGTAAAATAAAGTCAGTAGTAAAAACATAATAAAAACCGCAATTATTATTATTTTTCTTTCTTTACTCAAAGTTTCTTTTACAGTCATAGATTTAACATTTTAACAATTACAAAATTCAATAACTAAACAATTTAGCAATAGAGCAATAGAGCAATACAACAATTTAATTCCAGTATATCATTTCAGGTAAAAAAATAAAGCGTTCAACAATTTGCAGACAGCTAGATCCTCAACTTCTAAAAGAATAAGGGTGGAGAAATTTCCGAGGAATAGACCAGAAAATTCCAATACAGGAACCCAAACTACCCGTGTCTGGGATAATATCCCCAACTGTCTACAAATTGTTAAACGCTTTTAACCTAACAAAACAGTTTAACAGATAAACTTAATCTTGTCAACCCCATCGCATTTTAACATTTTAACATAATAACATATAAACATTATTAACATTACCTAAAATCTTAGTTATATGTTAAAATGTTAATATGTTAAGATGTTAGTATGATATCATGAAAATAACTGACTCAAAAGAAAAAGAAGAAGATACAAATTTTGAATTATCTTTAAGGCCAAATTGCCTTGATGATTTTGTTGGACAAGAAAAAATTAAAAAGAACCTTGAGATTCTAATAAAAGCCGCACAGAAAAGAAATGAAACAATTGAACATATATTATTCCATGGTTCAAGCGGACTCGGGAAAACAACATTATCTCATTTGATCGCGAATGAGATGGGCAAAAACATTAGAATAACTTCAGGTCCAGCAATTGAAAAAGTCGGTGATCTTGGAGCAATACTTACTAATATGGAAGATGGAGATATTCTGTTTATAGACGAAATTCACAGACTAAACAAATTAATTGAAGAAATCCTTTACCCGGCGATGGAAGATTATATGCTTGATATAATAGTAGGAAAAGGACCATCTGCCAGAACCATAAGACTAGACCTTCCAAAATTCACGCTTATTGGAGCAACAACAAGAATAGATCTTATTTCTTCTCCTCTTTTGAATCGTTTCGGAATTTCACCAAGACTTGATTTTTATGACAATAGAGAAATTGAACATATAATAAAAAGATCGAGTAAAATTTTAGGGATAGAGACTGATTCTGCCGGAGCTAAAAAAATAGCGCAAAGCTCAAGACAGACCCCCAGAATCTCTAATCGCCTTTTAAAAAGAGTTCGCGATTTCGCTCAAGTAAAAGGAGACGGGATTATTAACGAAAATATAGTGGATGAAACTTTTAGATATTTGGAAATAGACTGTCATGGATTGGAACATACTGACCGAAAAATTTTGGAAGTTATTATCAAAAAGTTTAGTGGCGGTCCAGTTGGCGTTTCAACCTTGGCTGCAAGCCTTTCAGATCAAGAAGACACAATTGAATATGTATATGAGCCCTACCTTCTTCAGCTGGGGTTTATAGAAAGAACTCCGCGCGGAAGAAAAGCAACTAAGCTGGCTTATGAGCATTTAGGAATTGAATGTCCAGAAGATAATAAAAATACTTTGTTATAATAGAATCAGAAACACCAAGTGAATAATCTTGATTCATAATTTCCGCCCAAGGCGGACCAGCCTTGGGCTGGCATTCTAAATTCATAATTCTAATCCATGTCTTTCCCTTTTGTAGATTTTTTAGCGTTTGTATTTATTCCCCTTGGACTTTTTTTTCTTTTTGGATGGGTTATTTTTTATCACCTTAAAAAATATGGAGTAAAAGGAGATTCAACAAAAAACACCGCATATTTTTTTGTGGCAGTTTTGTTTTTAATTTCCTTAGCAATAATAATAACTTTTTTTACTATAGACTGGAATAGTGTAAATCCAATTGATTTCATGAAAAAGTCAAATATATAAATACTATGAGAAAAAAATCAATAAATTTATACAAGAGAGAAAAATATAGTTTTCCGGGACAGCACCACAATGAAGATATTGTTCTTATTCTAAGAAAACACAAGTTGACTCTTCTCGGTTATGTCTTGCATCTTCTAGCGCTGATTTTTTTACCTGTCATATTTTATATTTTTGTTGTTCCTATGGTATTTCCCGCTTTTTTAGAAGACCCTTATAATAAAGTTTTTATTCTTTTTTCTATTATATATTATGGTTTTATCTGGATCTTAGCTTTTATTATCTGGGTAGATTATTATCTGGACATCTGGATTATAACAAACCAGCGTTTGCTTGATATAGAACAGATAGGATTTTTTAATCGCGTTGTTTCTGAGTTGGACTTAAAAAGAATTCAGGATATAACAAGCAAGGTTCACGGGATATTTCCTACTATGTTCGGTTTTGGAAATATCCACATTCAAACCGCCGCCGAAGAGCATAAATTTGAGCTAAAATCAGTTCCACACCCAATAACGGTCAGAAGAGAAATTATTAAACTTTACACGCACGCGAAAGAAAGCGACAGATTTATTTTTAGAGATAGGGATGAGTAATATTACATTGTTGTATTGTTATATTGTTATATTGTCATTCCTGCAAATGTTTACTGATTCACTGACAGAATAGTGTCATCATCGAAAACCTGTCATTCTGAACTTGTTTCAGAATCTTTGTTATTTTATGTTTTAATTTATTCTATTTAATATTATCTTTCATCTAAAGCGAAAATGCTATTATCTTTATTATAAGAATACAATCATTGTATTATCAACTTATTCAAATGGCTAGTGATTTATAGGATAAAATAGCATAATAGATAGAAGATCCTGAAACAAGTTCAGGATGACAAAAACTGCGTTTTTCAGAGGTTCCTATAATATAAATCTAATGAGTTTGATATCATTATTATGAAAAGAAAATTCATACTGATTATAACGACAATAACCATCCCCCTGATTTTAGGCGGTTTTTTATTAAGCCTTAAATTTAAAAATGAATTGCTGGTTGCTTATAAAAATAACCGATCTATATCTATCAAAGACAGAAATAATGAAAATATTTTTATAAAACCGAATCATCTCGGATATTACGCGGAATATTCCGATGAAGTTCCCGCACAATTTAAAAAACTCCTTATAAAAAAAGAAGATAAATATTTTTATTATCATCTTGGCATAAATCCGGTTAGCAGTTTGCGCGCGTTTTATAATTTTTTAACCGGCAAAAAAAATTTAGCTTCAAGCACGATAACGCAACAGCTTGTTAAAATTCTGCTTCAAAATGAATTAGATAGGAACCTCAAAAACAAAGTTACTGAAACAATTTATGCCATAAGCATGGAAACGCATACAAACAAAGAAGAGATCTTAAAAATGTATGTTAATTCAATTTATCTTGGCAATAAAATACAAGGCATAGACAACGCCAGCAGGCTTTATTTTGAATCAACTCCTGCTCTGCTTGATAAAGAACAAAATTTACAGCTTCTAGCAACGCTAAGCAGTCCTTCTACGCGTCATCCTTTTGCGACAAACAATGCTGCATCGTCAAAACTATTATGCGAAAAACTCAACGAGAATTGCAAAAAGATAAAACCTCTTACTAAAAAAGAGATTATAGAAAAAAGAGTGAAATTTAATAATTACGCAAAAAGTGACAGCTATTTTGAATTAGATTCTTTAAAAATAGACTGTGAAAAAAATTGCGCGCTTACTGTAGATAAAGAACTTAGTGAAAATTTAAGAGAAATATTGAAAAGAAATTTACTTTTAATGAACGAAAAAGATGTAACGAACGGATCAGTCGTAGTTATTAAATTGCCGGAGAATGAAATTCTTTCGGTCATTGGCTCTCCGGATCCCAAAATTTCATCTTATGGGTATCAGATAAATATGGCAAAAAAAACAAGACCGATCGGATCTGCCGTAAAGCCATTTATTTATTTAAAAGGATTTGAAAAAGGACTGAGGCCATATACAATCGTTGAAGATAAAGAATATAAATACACAATAGGAACAGGTTTTTCTTTTTATCCAAAAAATTATGACTACGAATATAGGGGAGAAGTTAACCTGCATTATTCTCTTACCAATAGTCTGAATGTTCCAACGGTTAAAGTGCTGGAATACGCAGGCTTGGATGACTTTTATAGCTTTTTGCTTGAAGACTTGGAATTCAATCCTGTTCAAGATATAGAGAATTATCAGCTCGGAATCGCGCTGGGAGGATTGGAAATGGACTTGCTAAGCTTGTCGTATTATTTCACTATTTTTCCATCTGAAGGAAAATTAAATCCTCTTAAAATATACAGAAATAAAAATGATTTTTCTTATAGTCTAAATACAAATTTTTTGCAAAACAAAAAAATTGCTGATGAAAAATATATTCAGCTTATAAATAAAGTTCTTTCCGACAGAAAAACAGGGATAGAACAGTTCGGGATGAACAGTAATCTGAATTTATTTCAAGACAATTATGCCGTAAAAACCGGGACTTCCAGAGAATTTCACGACAGCTGGACGATCGGCTATACTCCTGATTTCCTAGTAGGCGTATGGGTCGGCAACAGCGATAATACGCCAATGAATGGGATTTCCGGACAAAGCGGAGCGGGCAAAATTTGGAATGAAGCAATGAATCTGCTGATCAATTCCGAATACAACAAAAAAACTCCTTTTGAATTTGATCTAATTCAGGAGTTTTATGAAAGTGAAAATATTGAGTACGGATTGTTTGAAGATGATTATGAAGAGAACAAAAATCTGCTTCAAGACAACAGCTTGATCCTCAACCCGCACAACGGCGATATTTTCTTACTGGAAGAAAACACACAAATTCTCCTACGAGCGAAAAAAGAGGTCTGGTGGTATGTTAATAATAAGTTTTTCGGAGAAGAAAAAGAAATTATTCTTGACATAGAAAATTCCGGAATCTACAAAATCAAAGCTCTCGATGAAAACAGCAAAGAAGAAGTTGTAAAAATTTTTGTGAAGGAGGAGGAATAATAATACTTATAATTCATAATTTTAGATTCTAGATTCTAGATTCCATTCCCTATTTCACTTCAAAATACCTCCCGCTTGTTCTGGCGAAATTTTCAGGGAAGTACATTTCAGAGACAATAGCGGGGAGATGGTGGAATTTGCCGGGAATCAGGACGCGAACGAAATAGTCATACTCATATTCTCCAGCAGGAAGATTTTCTTTGAAAAGAAACAAGCGGTCATCTCTCAATTCTTTCATATTTGGACGCAATTTTTTGTTATTGTAATAATTATGCCACCAGTCGTAATCATTTTGTTCTTCTACTAAAAGCGCTTTGTTCTCTGTCGCTAAATTGAAGTTAATTAGTTCCACTCCCGCGGGAATGAAATCTTCCACCGCGACAAAGTTTCTACCTTCTGGTACAAGCACTTTGATTCGCCCGCGCAAAACATCACCGGGACTTGCCTGCGTTACCGGGTTTTCTCCATCTTTATCTTCCAGACTATAAAATTCACGCGTAATTGAAAACCCTTCATCACGCGGCGGAATTGTATCAATCGGCAAAAAGTATTTCAATGAAATGTCATAATAAAAATTATTATTCAAATCATTGTGATTTTCTTTTTCAAAGGTTAAGGAGCTAAACGATCCCAGTCCTATCTCGCTCACTGGAATTTCCAGACTATTTTGATCAAGAATCGTCTGCGCGTTATAATCAAAAGACTGTTTTTCCTTGCCGTCAAGCAGAACTTTTAATGTAAATTCCGACTCAGTTTCCCTTTGCCAAATAAGATAATCAGTCATCGCGTCAATAACGGAAATTGTATTATTTGTTGAACCCCATGATCCGTCTTTGTTGCGGCTTCTCAGCAGCCAGCGCAGGATCTTGTCTAGAATTTCATTATCTCTCTCGTCTTTTGATAAAGCTTTAAGCAACAAGGCGGTATCTTTGGTTTGCGTGCCGTAATATTGCCAAATCATATTTTTGCCGGATGGCAGAAATGCCCCGCGAGAATCAATGTCAATTCTATTTTCTAAAATATTGAATACTTCATTTTTGTATTCCTTGCCAAAAATATTTTCATTCTCGCTTAACATTACGGCCAAAACAGCAAGAGAAGTATTGCTAATCTGCTCATTAAGAAACAGTTTGTCGTTTCTTAGTCTTTTTATATAGCTTGTTAAACCAGGATTGATCTTTCCATAATCTCTAATTTCCAACAAAGAATTAGTTGCCAGAATAACTAAGTCCTTGTTTTTTTGTAAATTTTTATTGTAACTCACCCTATTATTGATATAAACAAAAGCTCGCTTTAAACTGTTATCATTTATTTCATATCCCGCGTCCTTCAAATCCTTTAAAGTATTAGTTATATGCAATGTTAAATATATACTCGGATCTCCGTCTGGATAATAAGCAAATCCTCCGTTAGATTTTTGATTTTCATAGATCCTTGCTAACCCGATTTCCACAACCTCGTCTATTGTCCATTTTCGCCCGTCAAATTCAATATCTTCCAATTCAAACTTATCGCCGATATTTTCTAAGTTTAATCCTTTTTTTACAATCGCGATCGAATTAAGCTTGCTGGCAATTTGCTCGCTGCATCCATAAGGATAAGCCATTAAATAATTTAAAGCGTCTGACAGAAAAACAGCTAAAGTGGCGCTGCTTTGAATAGTCAGTCCGCCCCTGTCTCCGACAATATTTTCAGGCAAATAAACAAATTCCTTGACAAGAGCCACGCTTGAATATCCTGCCGTAGCTGTTGCTTCATAAGTATCATTTCTGGTTATCTTGATCGTGTTTTCTACGGTATCTTCATAAGCGCTGTTTTTAGCGGATAAAACAAAACTATGCGAACCTTTTTGCTGAGATGAATCAGCTACAACGTTAAAGTAAACAGTTTTTGATTCGTTTGCTTCTATTTGAACGCTTTTATTTCTTTGATCATTTTTCAAGGATAATGTCCCGCTTGAAAATTCAACTTTCAAACTTTGCCTCTTATTGGTCTGATTGAAAATTTTCGCACCTAAATAAAATTCATCTCCAGGAACTATGAAACGCGGCTTTAGCGGAACAAGCATTACGTTCTTGCGCGCGATAAAGTCCTGATAATCAACGCCTAATTTTGTATCTTTACTAATTCCAATTGATTCGATCTGCCAAGTGGTTAAATTATCAGGCAAAGTAAATTTTATTTCCGCTTGTCCATTTTGATCCGTCCTAACGACTGCTTGCCATAAAGCGGTATCTTTGAAAATTCCTCTCTTTTTCTTCGCCAGATCTTCCGACTCTGCTCCGCCTCCTCCCTTGGTTTCACTGGCAATATCGACTTCATAAAGAATATTTTCCAAATTACTGGAAGTTGAAATTGTCAGAGGAAATCCGCCATAAAAGAACACAAGCGGATTTTTCTTTGGATTTCCTTTCAGCGCCAAAACGCTCAAATCGGCAACAGCCACTGAAAATTCCGTCTCCACGGGATTGCCCGCGTAATCTTTTGTCTCAAGATTCAAAACAACTTCTTCTCCCGGCAAATATGTTTTTTTGTCAGATTGGACAGAAATATCCAATTCCTTCCTTTCTGTATCAACTTTAAATTGAACTTGACCAAATTTAACTTCCGGATTTGAATCTGAAGAAAGCAAAATTACCGAGACATAGAAGTTAGGAGTATAATCCGACAATACCGTAAAAGTATAGTCATAAAGATTTTGATTAATATCAACGATTTCATACTTAAAAACTCTTCCTCTTTCAATACTAATCAGCGCTTTGGCCTTTTTGTACGGAGATTTAATAATGATCTTCGCCTTATCGCCTGTCTTTAAATTGTTTTTATCAACAACTATTTCCAGTTCCGTGTCATTTGTTCTTCTAATATCAACTTGAGCGCCCCCATAAACATAAATATTATAGCTACTTGTGATCACATTTCCTCTATTATCTTTGCCTGCCGCCTTTAATTCATATTCTCCCTCCCTGCCCAAAGAAAAATTTCCGCTCCAATCACCGTTTTGATCAGTGCTAATTGTTTTTTCTTGGATCAATTCCAGTTCTTTTTCCCATTTATAATAATATCCGCCATCAACCTCTTTCCTTTTATTCTGAACCCATTTTATTTTATTGACTTGCAGTTTAATATTTTGAACAGAAACTTCTTTTCCTTCAGTATCAACTGATTTTACTTTAGCTTTGAAAGATTCATTTTTACTCAAGAAATATTTATCAGTTTTCAGCCCGAGATAATATTCTCCCCTATGAACAATAAACGATTTTTGCGCGGAAACAGCCTGACCGTTGGAATTTTTGATAGTCAGATAAACAACAAATATTTTGCTTTTTATATTCTCGTTTCCTTCAAATAATTTATTCAGATCAAGCTTATGCGATATTTTCGCTTTGCCGGAACTGTCTAATTCAGTTTTATTTCTCAAAATAAATTTATCCCCATAACTGCAGTCATAACAGTAATACCACGATGATCCAAAATTAAAATATTCATCCTTATATTTGTCAAAATAATAATTCTGGCTTCCAATGCTATATTCAACCTCTCCGCCTTCAACAGACGCTCCAAAATAATAACTGGCGTCAATTTCCATATTGAAAACATCGCCCGAAATATATTCTTCTTTGTCTATCTTCGATTCAACTTTAAACGGAGCCGGAACATATTCCTCAACTTCAAAATAAGTATTCACTCCTTTGGCGTCAATTCTATACCGGCCCAACGGAGCTTTTGCGTCTAAGATCAATTTTGTGTTGAAAGTGCCGAAATCGTTTACTTCTAATTCTTGATTCAATATTTCTTCGTTCTTGCTATTATAAATTTTCAGCGGAATTTTTTTCTCCCTAAAAATTTCATAATCACCATCATATCCTATTCTATAAAGCCCTTTTATATAAACCTCTTGTCCAGGCTTATAGATCGGACGATCCGTATATGAATATATTTTTTGGGCGGTTCTGGCGATGCTTCCATGGCCAAGCTTATTGTCGTAGCGAGAAATTAAAGCGCTATCGCTTCCGTTCGTAACAACAACTCCATGCAAATTATTAGCGACCGCCGTCTCAACAATGCCCGATCTGTTTGTAACATATGAAGACAATTTTTTCATCTTGACTCCAGATCCTTCTTTAACGCCTTCAAAAAGCTGAACCCCAGCTCCTTCAATTGGATTAGCGCTTTTCAAATTAGTTACCCAATAGATATTCTTTAATTTAGCTTGCTGTTCACTGTTTAAATTAACTTCTTGATTAGTTCCGCTATTTCTTATCTCAACTCTTTTTTCCACAATTCCCAAATTCGTAACAGTTAAATATGTTCTTTCATATATCCGTTCTTTTTTTCCCCAGCGCTGCCTGTAATCAGGATGCGAAAAAGTCAAAATATAATGTCCTAAAGAATCTTCCAAGTAATCTTTAAGATCAACCGTAAAATAATTCTTTACCCAATATTTTTTTTGCAATTCTATTTT
>JAGLXN010000038.1 GCA_023132875.1 Candidatus Parcubacteria bacterium | reverse complement strand
AATTTACAAATATGTAAATCAACATAATCCATATTTTCAACAGCATAAGTCAATTTTATTTTGTCGGGAGTTGTCACGCTGTAATTTCTCTGAAAATTATGAAAATTGAGATAATACTCCGGCATCTTGCCGGTTTTAAATGATTTTTTTATCAATTCCTCTTCACTAAAATCATCTATAGTTCTAATTTCTATATTATAATAGCTCTCCGGCATTAGACCGTACGAAATTTTAGTTTCAAATTCACCGACACGGCATTTGCGATATTTTACATTATTTTCAGTAATTTTTATCGGCCTGTTCCAATATTTAAACTCAAAACCCGGATCGGCTTTAATATAATCGCTGATATCTTCTTTCGCCGGAACTGCCAGCGGACTGTTAGAACAAATTACAAATTCGCTTAAACTGGCATTGCCCGTGTTGTATTCAGGAATGGTCCTTAATATTTTTAATTTAGGGATTATTTTAATATCTCTTATAATTGGCTTGACATTTAATTGCAATCCTTCCTTGTTCACAATTGCGTTAAGATTCAGCTTTAAAACATCTAAATTGCTGATTTTCCTGTGATCAAAAGTCAGATAAATTCTTTTTCTGTCATCTTCTTTTTCACACTCCGCGCTTTTTGAAAATTTTAAATTTTCATCTTCGCTTTTGCATTTTTCTCCGTAGCCGATTCCTGACATTCTATCAGCGTTTATTTTGCTTCTTGATAAATCAATATCCTCATAAAATCCAATCCATAATTTTCCTTGTGGATCAAAGAAGTCAAGAATGGAAAAACTTGTCCTTTCCGAGGAAGCGCTTATTTGCTTAATCTCTCCGGAAACAAAAACTGTCGTCTGTCTTTCTTCCTCCAGAATTATATCGCCTTCTTGAGGATAAGCTTTGTTTATTTTTAAATGATAATTATTATTAAAGTCCCAAAGCTTTTCTCTGCCATGCCTGTCTTCCTTATTGTAAACAAAAATGACGGATTCATTGGTTGTTTTTTCATATTTTTTGTTTTCTTTGTTATAAATGTTTTTAGTTCCATATTCAGCGATAAACTCAATTTGCCGATTATTGGCAGTAATATTTTTAAGTGTTATCTCATTAACTGTTTTTCTCAAATCAATCGGCTGATTAAAAGCTATTCTAATCGGGCTATTATAAATAACAGAACCATTGTCAACAAACTGATAGCGCGGGGCTCTGGTTTGAAATTTATGTTCAAAATCGTCTATGCTCAGTCCGTCCATAGAAATAAAATCGGATTTTATTTTGACCGTATAATTAGAAGAACGAGTTAATCTTTCGTCTGGCATAAACTGAACAGTTCTTGTCCCAATCCATTTAAATTTGCCTTCCGTCACGGGACTTATTTCTATCGGAATATCAAAATCAGCCAAAACGTCCAAAGTTGTAATTGGAACCATAGGACGATTAAACATCACGGTAATTTCCGAATCCTCGCTTGTCTCCGAGCCAGCTTTTGGAAAAACAGTCAGAACTTTCGGATCATCAACAATCAGAAAATCTCCGCCGATAGAACTATCTACGGTTTCCAAAATAACTGAATAATATCTATTAAGTTTCAGTTTTTCTTCCGGCTTAAAGATAATCTTTTCTTTTTCTTCTGTTTCTATCCATATCCCTTTTATTTCCGGTGAAAATCTAATGCTATTCTGAGCCTCTGCCTTGCTAATCGCCATATTTACTGGAAGATTAATAGCAATATTCGCGCTTTGAGAAATTTTGTCGTTCACAATAGAGTAGACCTGCGCGTATTCAGGACGCGGATTAAAAAAATCGGTTTTTTTATCTTTTACCAGAAATAAAATCCCGACAACTAACAAAACAAATAAAAATAAAGCAATAGCGATTGATTTTTTCTTATTCTGAAGAAAATAATCATGCATTTTTGTAAAAACTTTTTTTGTCATATTTTTGGTTTATGAATTAATTTATTTACTTGAAACTCAGAATTTATTCTTTTTGAATTTATCTCGGAATTTATTTTTTAGGATTTCATTTAGAATTTTCAACGATTTTGAAACCCTGAAGAGTAAATTCCTATTTATCAAAATCTAGGATTTTTTCTAGTGTCATCTTTAATGTCTTTCATAAATTTATCAGCATTAAATTCTATACCGAAACATTCTTTTAGCAAAACAGAAGCAATTACTGCATTGCCATATTTATTAAAATGGATAGTGTCAATATCTCCTTGCTTTGAATTAGTAATCTTTTCATTACTTTCCTGAATTAAAGTATACATTTTCCCGCGATATTTTTTCTTAATTAACTTAAAAAAATCAACAAATAAAAAATTTGAATTATCTTTATATTCAGAAGCAATATTCCTATCGTTTTCTACAAAATTATTTATTTTATTATTTCTAGATTCACTGGAAGATGGAATACTGGCTGTAAAAATGATCCTGATTTTACGCTTTAACAACTTTTCTATAATTTGTTTTGTGTTCTTTTTGGTTTCCTCTACTTTGAAATTATAATAAGCATCATTTTTGGAAGCGCTTAAGAATACTAGATTAGGATTTTCCTTAATTACAAACCTTTCAAGGTTTATCAATAAATCCTTAGAACTAGCTCCGTCTAAACCTCCATTAAATGATTGAATAAACCAATAAGGAGCTTTCCAGTCGCCTATAATTTCTTCAAATTTCTCTCTTAATACATATTTCATTATTTCAGCCCAATTTGGGAAAGAATACGCAACAACAGTTGTTGATGCTCCATAAAAAACAATTTTAAAAATATCCTCTTTTTTTATTTTCTTTTCTATTTCTTTTATTATATTCATATTTTATTTAGATAAGTTTTTCAGCCTAAGGCTGATGAGCCTCGGGCTCACAAACCCCCCAACCCCCCCCCTTATCAGGGGGACCTTTACTCCCTCCCTAATAAGGGAGGGCTGTGATGGGTTTTCGTTGCAGATTCATTCTGCTGTCGTAATGGAACAATTTATTTCACTTCCAAATACCTCTTATTACTCTCATATGTTTTTCCATTTTTATCTTCCATCACGGCAAAGATCTTATACTTTCCTGAGATAAAATACTTTTTATCTTCTTTCCACAAAAGCTGATATAGATTATCTTCACCTGGAACCGGATAATCAGCCGAGCCGATTTTGTGCTTCGAGCCGGGCTTTTTAACCAGATTCATATCAGCATCATATATACTGTCTAGCTGGTAATAGAAATCAATTTTTTTTACGCTTCCCGCGGAAGTCGCGACATTTATAATAAATGGAAAATCGGTATCTAGTATAGGCTTTAAGTATAAAGATGTATCTTTACTGCTTACAATCACTGATATCTCTTTTTGAACAGAATTTTCCACCTGATCATAAACCCTGATTGTGACCGTATGCAATCCTTCTTCGGTATTAGTAGGCAGGTTATAGGAAACTTCGTAAGAAGAAGATTTGCCAACTCCAATCAAAATATCGTCAAAATAAAAATCAAGCTGTTTGAACCCAAAAACAGTAAAAGCTTCCACTTTTATGGCTAATTTGTTATTTTTTATTATCTGATTATTCTGAGGAGATGAAACTTTCAAAATAGGCATCTTGTCATCTTCCCGAACCGAGCAAATTTCCGTAGGAGGATTGACATTCACTTCCTCCGCGTTTTCCGCCGCCCACGCCAAGACTGACTCTTCCCAGTTTGAAAAGCTTGAATCTTCATCTGGATTCTTCGGATATTCGCCTCGCGGGTCATCTTTTTTGACATATTTCAATATATTGTGAACTTCTATATATGTTTTTTCTTCAATCTGATTTTCCGGCGTGAGCTCGCTGGCAAGCTTGTCTCCGCATGCTTTGTCAATTTTAACGATTACTTCATTTTCATAATTACCGTCTAAAACAGCTTTCCCTGTTTTAATTTTTTTCGGAACAGCAAATTTTTCAATCGGATCAAGCGCTAAAACTCTGGACATAAAATCATTCCAAATAGGAGCAGCTACCGTTATTCCTCCTCCTCTTTTCATTTTATCGCCTTTATTATTTCCGGCCCACACTCCCGCGGCCAAACTTGGAGTATATCCTATAGTCCATCCGTCTTTATAATCGCTTGTTGTCCCTGTTTTGGCTGTCACGGGCCTTTCGCCAAGATATAATTTGCTCTTTGATCCAAAAGTCGGAGCTCTGGCGGCATTGTCAGATAATATATTTGTTATATTTCTCGCAACTTCTACATCCAGCACTTGTTTTTCATTTTTTTCAAATTGTTTTAATATATCTCCTTTTGAATCCTCTATTTTTAAAATAGTGGCTTGGAAATTTCTTTTCCCGTCATTTGCAAAAACTCCGTAAGCAGAAACCATATCCAAAAGCTTAACCTCTCCAGTTCCAAGCACTAAGGACAGTCCGTAATTTTCCGGATTATTAAGGGTAGTAATTCCAAGATTATGGGCCATCTGAATGCTGTCCTCAATTCCAGCCAAATACAGTGTTTTCACCGCGGGAATATTAAGAGATCTCGCCAAAGCTCCTCTCATGGTAACCGGTCCTGAAAATTGATAATTATAATTTTGAGGAATATAATTTTTCCCGCTTCCGTCTTTTCCAAAGTTTGTCTGGACGTCAAAAAGAATAGTGTCTGGAGTATATCCCTTATTAAAAGCAACCGCGTAAACAAAAGGCTTAAAAGACGATCCTGGCTGGCGATATGGCGATATGGCAACATTTACATTTCCATCTTCTTCTATATCGAAATAATCTTTGCTTCCAACCATTGATAAGATCTGGCCGGACTTTGGATCAATAGCAACCAAAGCGGCGTTTTTTGCGTTGTGGCTCTTGGAATTCTCTTCGGCTCCTTTTTTAACAGCATCCTCAGCGATTAACTGCATATCATAATTCAGCGTAGTATAAACTTTAAGCCCTCCTTTTTCAATTTTTTCTTCTCCGAATTCATCAACAAGCTGTTGTTTGACATACATAACAAAATGAGGAGCTTTTATATCTTCTTTAAAAGGCTTAATTTCTTTTAATATTTCAATTTCCTCAGCTTGCTTCGCTTCTTCTTCGCTTATATATCCTTCATTTTTCATTTGATTAATTATATTTTTATAGCGGGATTCCAACGCTTCCGGATGCGCGCCGTATGGGGAATAATAAGTTGTGGCTTTTGGAAGGCCCGCAAGCAAAGCCGCTTCCGGAATATCAAGATCTTTGGCTGATTTTTCAAAAAATGTCCGCGCCGCCGCCTCTATGCCGTAAGCGTTTGATCCATAAGGAATCTGGTTCAAATACATCTCCATAATTTCATCTTTGCTGAATTTTTGCTCTGTTTCAATCGCCAAAATTATTTCCTTTATTTTTCTCGTAAAAGTCCTTTCTGACGTAAGAATTGAATTTTTTATCAATTGCTGTGTAATGGTTGATCCTCCCTGAAGCTTTTCACCGCTTTTTATGTCCTTATATATTGCCCTTGCTATTCCCCGAAAGTCAACACCGTGATGCTTATAAAAATCCTGATCTTCAGTTGCAATCGTCGCGTTTATTAAATGCTGTGAAACTTGATCAAG
>JAGLXN010000037.1 GCA_023132875.1 Candidatus Parcubacteria bacterium | reverse complement strand
TTTAGGGGTGCGAAACTTGAGTAATCATTAGAGATTTTACCCTTTAAATCGTCACATAATTTTTTATGTATAAAGTATCTTTCTGCAAATGAAAGCTTATCTTCTGGAAAATCATAAAAAATTCCTGCTAAAAACGCTAATGCTTTGATATCGCTAGAATCTATATTTTTCCTTTGCAAATGCCAGGATTCAATATTTTTACCTGAAATTTCTATTAGTTTTTCTTTAATATTCTCATAATCTGGTATTTTAATACTAAATAAATCTATAGGCTTTGCACATATTTTTTCAATCCCACAAGCAGTACATTCTTTTTTTTCGATTTTCAATTTTTCTTTATCTACTAATAGCGGTACTTTTCTGAAATATAGGCTATTTACAATTTGCCTATTCACACTTTCTGCTTCATGAAATTGAGTAAAAATTTTTGCTAAATTAGATAGTTTGCACTCTCTTATTTTTATTGATGGTGCAAATATAATATTTGTTTGAGTATTACTTTCTACTAACTCTAAAAAAATCCTTAATTTTATATTCGAATAAAAAATCGTTTTTATTTCAATCGGTATAATAAAAACGATAATATGTTTCAAATTTACAAAAAAATCGTGTGCAGAACCGAAAAGATCCCCTATTTCGTCTATTAATTGATAATTTCGCAAAAGGCTTTCAATATTTGGCGAAATAATTGAAATTATTCTAATCCATTTAGTCATGTTTATAATTTTGTCAATCTAATTTTAGATAATTCTTCCACCAGCTTTTTCTTTTCACTCAAAAACCCGTCCGGAGGATTTATAATATATCCCAAATCGTCATATTTTACGTCTTCTATATAAGCTCCCTTTTCATCCTTTTTAACCCATATCAGGTTAATTTTGTCATCATCAATATTATGCTTTAATTTTAAAAAAATTAATTTATCTATTAAATATTCACTATGTGTTTCTATAGCTATGCGTTTTCCAATTAAAGCCATATGCATGAAAAAGTCAGCCAATTTAGATTGCAACGACGGATGTAGATGTATCTCTGGTTCATCGACAATGCATAATTGTTCATCGTCACTATTCAAAACACTAAATACAACAGGTATCAATTGGCTTATCCCAAATCCAACATTATTTATTGGGACATCTTTTCCATCAATAGATAATATGATTTCAGTGGCTAAACTTGGTATTGTTTCTTTCACATTTACAGCCTCAGCTATTTGAAAGTGTTTCACGATCCAGTAGTGAAAAGCCTTTTCAGCAAAATCAAACTTTGGACGCTTTTTCTTAAAATCCCAGGCGAAGTCCTTAATTTCATCCTTACTTTCTAAATATCGCTTTAAAGGATTTGGCTGACCGCTCTCAGTATAAATTCTTTGTGGATATCCTCTAAATGGTGGTAGCACCATAAATTTTTTCTCTTCTATCCCGTAATTTGTTTTATGATCATAGGAATCTGCATTAAATAGACAAGCCGTTTTTGTAGATATTTTTTCCTTTCTTGCATCGTTCTTTAGTTCACTCCAATCAATCTTATCTCTTAATTCTTCCTTTACAGCCATACCAATATCAGCAAACTTTATATCAAATGCTTCTAATGAATATGCTGACAAAAAGACGTCTAATACATTTCTAAATTTTACTCTTTCAAGAAATATCCTCTCTAACGTTTTTTGATGTTCTCCTGATTTACTTCTTATATTATTGAATAATATTGTGCCAATTTTAGCCGGATTAAAAGTCAACAATTGATATGCTTCAACAAACCATCTGTTTTTCTTTTTATATTTCCGAGCCTTAACAATTACCTCCCCATTTCTACTCAATTCAAATTCACAGATAATAAATAAAATGTTCTCTTTTATTTTTTTACCTTTATCGTCCTTTTCCAACTTATAATAACTATCTACTTTAGTTCCATCACTCCAATGTAGACAAAATCTTATATATCCTTTTTCAGGGTTATACATAATTTCATCATATCGCCCTAGTTCAATGAGGGGACCATTTATTTCTAAATAGGCTAATCTATTTCCATAATCATCATCTATATATTTTCCTTGTGATTGGATTAGCAATAAAATTGCATGATAAATTGTGCTTTTCCCAGCACTATTAAGCCCGGTAATTATATTAAGGTCTCTTAATTTTACTTCTGTGTATTCTCCAAAAGCCTTAAAATTTTCTATGCCAATTTTTTCAAGCATAACTATTTCTCCATATATTTTAAATGAATAGTTACTTTTTAACTTTTTTATCCCTTTTTCTTGTGCTGTTAATAAATATTGAGCAGCCAAATATATTTTTTAGAGACTTTTGATTCAGTCATTAAATACCTATCAAATGCTTTATTCGGACTATGCAAAATTCTTATCCTTGCCGTTACAGATACCTTGCCTGTATTGATAGGCATTATTACATCAATATCATTAAAGATAACGTAAGGCAATCACAAATATTTTGGACTTCATTTTTTGCAGGTTCAAGGTAGGCATAGTGAATTGATGGTTAAAGTTGCCTTCAGCGGCGGCGGAACACGTCTAAAAAGGTATCACATTTTGATTAGCGCATTAGCTGACATCTGTTTAAGCAGATACATCAAAAAAAACATATCAAGGCCATGGAGAATGGAGTTTAAAGATACAGTCCCCAATTCCGATCTTTTCGGGATCTTTCCGTAAAACGACATAAATACGATCTAAACCCTCAAGGCATGGGACTTTCAAAAGACTGCTTATAGCTCTTAATATTGATCGTTCCAGCTTCAGCCTTGGCGGAAGCTTCAGCAATTCTAATTAGTGCCTGTCCGAAAAATAGGTCAAACT
>JAGLXN010000036.1 GCA_023132875.1 Candidatus Parcubacteria bacterium | reverse complement strand
TAGGCCGTTACCCTACCAACTAGCTGATGGGCCGCAGGCCCCTCCCAGAGCGTCGGAACTTTAGTCATTACTCTCTAACCGTAATGACATCTGGGGTATTAGCCATCGTTTCCAATGGTTATCCCCCTCTCTGGGGCAGGTCACCAACGTGTTACTCACCCGTTCGCCACTCTCACCTTTAGATTAATCCAAAGGTTCCCGTTCGACTTGCATGCATTAGGCACGCCGCTAGCGTTCATCCTGAGCCAGGATCAAACTCTCTATAAAGTGATAATCAATCTAAATAAATTTAGAATAAATTATCTCCAAATATGTTAAAGTGTCATCTTCAGTAAAGTTTAAAAAACTTTAACTGAGAGAATCCACAATTAGTTTCATCTTGGAAATGTCTATAACCGGATAAGTTTATAGACTCGCAGGACAACTGCACAAAGTTTATAATTTGTGATTGTGATTCTAGACCCACTGTGTAATTAATTTCTACTACAATTTCCATATTTTGGTCAAATTTTACAAAAATTTCTTCAGCTTAGCTCAGGCTAAACCTCAAAAATTATTTGAAAAATTATGCCTCAAAATATGAAAATCTCGTCACGAAACTAATTACACAGTGTGTCTATATATTTATTTGTCAATGAACTTTTTCAGGCAAAATTAAATTTATCTGACTGGATTATAATAGCACAAACAAAACCCGTGTCAAGTCTTTTATTAACTCGACAAAGTACTTATAATTCAATATTTAATTTTTGTAAGTTTTATTAATATTAACCGTATTTTTATAATATACTATATAAATTTTATGTCAAACGGGAAAATCATTTTAACATTTTGTTTAAATGTTAAAATGATTCCTACTTCACAATCTTATCAATAATTCCATATTTCTTTGCTTCCTCCGCGCTCATATAATAATCACGGTCGGAATCTTTTTCTACTTTCGCAAGTGGCTGACCGGTGTTTTTGGCAATAATTTTATTTAGTCGCTCTTTGATTTTTAAAATATGTCTAGCTGAAATTTCAATATCGCTTGCCTGCCCTTCGGCGCCGCCCATAACCTGATGAATCAAGACTTCGGCATTTGGTAAAATTAGTCTTTTGTTCTTTGCTCCAGAGGAAAGCAGAAGTGACGCGGCAGATGCGGCCATTCCCATACACACAGTTGAAATATCACACTTCACATAATTCATTGTATCATAAATCGCTAGCGCGGAAGTTACAACTCCGCCTGGAGAATTTATATAAAGCATTACATCAGCTTTTTCGTCTTGCTTTTCCAAGAACAAAAGTTGAGCAATCACTGTGTTGGCGATCTCGTCATTAATAGGCCCGCCAAGAAAGATAATTCTTTCTTTGAGAAGCCTTGAATAAATATCATAGGCTCTTTCGCCATAAGTTGATTTTTCTATTACCGTTGGTATTAGATTCATAATATTAGTATTAAGTATTAAATATTTAGTATTAAGCAGTTAGTATTAAGTATTATTAGGCTTAATACTTAATACTGTATACTATATACTATTTTTATTTCCCATTCTTCTCTGCCACCTTCTCCAGCACCTCAAAAACCCTCTCATTCATCATAATACTTGCGACATGGTTTTTGAATTTTTCAATGTCAATATTTTTTCTAACATCTTCTTCGTTTGGATAATGTTTGAGAGTTTCATTGACTTTTTGCTCAATCTCATCGTTTCCAATTTTAATTTTTTCTTTCAAAGATATTTCTCTCATCACAAGTCCGGTTTTTACTCTTTTTTCCGCTAATTCTCTCCATTCTGTTTTTAATTTTTCTATATTAGTATTGACATTCTGTAGATAATCCTCAAATTTTATTCCGGTTTGCGCTATATTATTTCTGAATTCATTTAACATATTTTCTATTTCAGACTCAATCATAATTTCCGGAATCTCCACTGTTGATTTTTCGGAAACCTGATCAATAAGTTTTGCTTTGAGACTTTCTTTAGCTTTGTTTTCCTCCTCTATAACAATTCCCTCTTTTATACTTTTTTTAAGATTATCAAGACTTTCAAATTTGCCCAGTCCTTTTGCAAATTCATCATTAATTTCGGGCAGTTCTACTTTTTGCACAATTTTAATTTCAACTTTAAAATCCACATTTTTTCCTGCTAATTCCGGTTTATAGTCTTGCGGGAAAACAAGGCTGAATTCTTTGACATCATCCTTTTTCATTCCCACTAAATTATCCTCAAATCCGGGAATAAACATTCCTTGTCCAATTATAAGCGGATGATTTTTACTTTCTCCACCTTCAATTTTCACTCCGCCGACTCTTGACTCAAAATCAATTTCAAGCCTGTCTCCTTTTTTCGCCGGTTCGTCCTTTGTTATATAATTTGCTTTTTTCTTCTGGATCGTTTCCAATTCTTTTTCAATTCTGCCATCCTCAAGTTTTATTTTTTCGATCTTTCCGGAAACTTTTTTATACTCTCCCAAACTTACTTCCGGCATAACTGTAATTGTAATTTTATACTCAAGAGGATTTCCCGGAGCCGCCTTTATAATTTCAGCTTTTGGCTGGCCGATGGGTTCTAGTTTGTTTTCTTTAATTGCTTTCAAATATGAATCTTCAATCGCAATATGACTTGCTTCTTCAAAAATAGCTGCTTCTCCTAATTGTTTCTTAGTAACATTCTTAGGAACTTTTCCATCGCGAAAACCGTCCACTTTTATATTTTTAGCTAATTTGTCTAAGGCCCGATTCATATATTTTTCCATTTCTTCTACAGGAATTTCAACAGTTATTTCTTTTTGGGATTTTGGTAAATCTTTAATTTGAGTTTTCATTATTTGTTTGTTATTAATTATTAATTTATCAATTTTTTTATCTGTATCCCTGCCATTGCACTTTTACTGGGACAATCTTCCCAAAAGCTTTTAAAGCAAAAAACCAAAATATATATAAATTTACAAATTGTGAAATTGATAATGGCAATGGATAAACTTTTAATATTGATATTACAATAATTGAGAAAAATGTTATTACAATGACTAATATTCCAAAAAATTCAAGTCTGAAATAATTAAGAAATTTGCTTGTTGCCCATTTTTTTCTTTTCGTAAATCTTGAAGCATAGATGCCTAATGCAATATGGATAATAAATATAAGAACATACAAATATAACAATAACATCAAAAACCCAATCTCGCTTCCCGGTAAACCAAAACCTAAAAGAAGCCAATTTATTGGAATTAACTCAAGATTCATAAAAAATGACAACGCGAAAAAAACACTGACCAACATAAACAACATAACTTTCTTTTTTTCCTTAAACATTTTGTTTTAATATCCAATATTTAATATTCAATATTTCTACTTCCCCAACTCTTTCATCAATACCGGCACTAATTGTTTCTTTCTTGAAATAACCCCTTTTAAAAACATTATACTATCTTTACTTTTCCCGCTAAAAACTTTTTTACTTAAAATATTTTCTTCATCTCCAATAATATATAAATAAGAATTATTTTTCATAATATCAACCGTCGCAAAAAATATATAATCCATTTTTTCTCCCCTTTTTTTCTTTATGAGCGCCGGTATAATTTTATTTTTTTGAATATTCACAGTTTCGGGATCTGTTATTTCCCAGACGCCAATACCAACTTTATATTTTCCCATATCAAACTGTTTATAGTCTTTGCTAATTATATCATCTACAGAAATTCCTTTCAAACTTGATTTAGCTGTAAATAATTCGCTTACAAATTTTTTGATATCCAATTTTGCGATCCTATTTAATTCTTTCAATATTTTTTTATCATCAATCGTAGCAGTCGGCGAATTAAAATTAAGCGTATCAGAAAGAATACAGACGATCATAAGAATCGCGGAGATTTTATCAATTTTAATATTTTTTTCTTGCAAAATTTTATAAATCACGGATCCTGTGCAGCCGATTGGTTCAATGTGAGTATAAATCGGTTTTGATGATTTTAAGCCGCCAAGATTGTGGTGGTCAATAACTGCCATCAGGTTATCTTCCGTTAAACCGTCAATAATTTGTTTTGGTTCTGTTGTATCAACAAGAACTACACTTTCATTTTTTATTTTCTTTAACAGTCTCGGCTTTTTAAGCTTAAGAAAATCCAAAACGAATTTTGTTTCGTTATTTATGTCATCCGCAACCACCGCTTCAATTCCAAACCCAAATATTTTTTTTCCAAATCTGGAAACTAAAATTGCCGACAAAACGGAATCTGTATCAGGGTTTTTGTGTCCGATAGAAATAATTTTGTTTTGCATTTCTTTTATTTTATAATTTACAAATTGAAATGTCATTCTGAGCGACTGGAAGGAGTGAAGAATCTCGTAGCTATGCAAGTGAAACTGTATTATAAAGTTCTATCACGCTAAATTCGGGATCCTTCAGTCGCTATCGTTCCATCAGGATGACAGTAGTATTCTAATAGCCAATCTATTTCTTAATGTTTTTTTTATTTCTTTTTACTTTTCTTTTTATCTTTATTTTTTTTGGCTTCTTTTTCGTCATTATCTTTTATCTTTTTATTCTCTTCATCTTTCTCATCTTCCTTTTTGTTTTTTTTCTCTTTTTCTAAATCTTTTTTCTTAGTTTTTTTAACTTTCTCTTTTGTGTCATCAGTATTATCTTTTTTCTCGGCCTCTTTAGCCTCTATTTCTCCATCCGCCTTTTCTGTCTTTTTTTCTGCTTTTTCCTCCTTCTCTTTCTCTTCTTTAAGAATATCTATTTTCCATCCTGTTAATTTTGCGGCCAAACGGACATTTTGTCCTTGTTTTCCTATGGCTAATGATAATTGATCTTCTTCTACATAGGCAATTGCAGATTTTTTTTCTTCATTTATATCAAGGCGCGCTATTTTTGCTGGTGACAAAGCATGCTGTATATATTTACCGGTATCATCACTCCATTCTATAATATCAATTTTTTCTCCTCCAAGCTCATTTATAATTGTCTGGATTCTGGATCCTCTTTGGCCAACACAAGATCCAACAGGATCTATTCCTTCTTCGTTGGAATAAACTGCTACTTTTGTTCTGGATCCAGCCTCGCGCGCGATAGATTTTATTTCAACAGTTTTTGAAAATATTTCAGGAACTTCTAATTCAAATAGCTTTTCTATAATATCTGGACTAGTTCTAGATAAAATCAAACTAGCTTCTTTCGCGTCTTTATCAAGTTTTACAATATAAATTTTCAGTCTTTGTCCGATATTATATCGTTCACCAACTATCTGCTCTGTTGGATAAAGAATGCCAACAGCTCTTCCTATATCTATAAAAACATTTCTTCCTTCAATTCTCTGAACAATTCCATTAACAACTTCACTCTCCTTATCTTTAAACTCGTCAAAAACCGCTTCTTTTTCAGCCTCTCTTATTTTTTGAATCATAACCTGTTTTGCGGTTTGCGCCGCGATTCTGCCAAAGTCGCTTTTAGAAGGCAGTGGAATTTCAATCTCGTCGTCAATTTGTGGATTTTTTTTATACTTTTTGGCGTCCTCAATCGTAATATTTTTATCAGGATTAAATTTTTTTTTCAATTCTTTTTCTTCATTTGTAACTTCTTCTAATTCTTCATCTTCGATCTCATCGTCATTTTCTTCCGCTACTGTTTTTATTTGAAATACTTTCATATCATCTGATACTTCGTCAAAATTAACTTTTATGATCTGTCCTTTCTTTCCATATTCTTTTTTATACGCCGAAGCTAAAGAAGCCTCAACAACTTCCATTGCTTTTTCTTTTGAAATTCCCTTTTCCTCGCATATTTGGTTAATTGCCAATACAAATTGTTTGTGTTCCATTATTTTGATTTATTTGTTTAAGTTTTAAAAAACCCGTCCATTTCTGTGGCAGGTAATCAGTCTCTTCCTTAATATACAAACAGTATAGCATAAAATAAAATTGTGTCAACAGAAATCATATAAACATATTAACATTTAAACATTTTATATTTTCCGTTGGCTCCATACTCCGTGTGGAGCCTTTTGTGATTTCGGGGTTTTTTATAGCAAAACGCTCCAGCCAGAGAATCATAACAAAATATAGTCAGCTATTGACAATATAGATATATCGTATATTATGGATTTAAACTCCTAAAAAGGAGAAGGTGAAGAACAATGATAACAAATAGAAAAGTAGCTTCTGTCGCTGTTATAGTGTTAGGTGTATTTATAACACTAATCGGAACAGCAATGGGTTCATCTTTTGAACTTGGTATGGTTAATGGGTTTGGGATCGTTCTTGCTTTTTTGGGCACAAGAGCCTTAAGAACTCAAGAAAATTTTGAGTTCATAAATACAAAAATTGCACCAGAACGATGGACCCTTGCTAAAACGAGGTTTGGAATAATTCTTATTGTAATCGGATTTATATCCACTATTACAGCTACAGTAGTCATCGGCACAGCTATAAATATAGCAACTGCCACTGGACTCTGTGTTCTATTACTAGGAGCAGGAAAAATATTGAAAGTGAAAAGTCTCAGCAATTATCCAAAACAAGTGACTTGGGTAATGAAGTTTGCTGGATATCCTGCCGTGCTTATTTTAAGAGCACAAAGCATGGCAAAGTGTCCAAGGGTTGCGGCTTAGGCCATAACCCATTTTTTTTATTTTTCAATTCATTTTTTTATTCTCTTTCTCATCACACTAAACTTTTCCGGGATTTTACTAATCTCAACATAAACCATTCTATCTTGTCCGCCATGAGCGGATTTTAATTTTTCAAAAGTTTTATCGTCATAAATATTTTTGATCTTGCAAAAAATATTTTTATTAATTGGCTGAATAAACTCAACTCTGTCACCTATAAAAAACGCATTATGAACCTTGACTTTGACCAGATTAGAGTTTTGATTATTTTTTTTATTTTTACTTTCTACTTTTAACTTTCCAAATTCCAAATTCCAAATCCCATATTCTAAATTTATTACCTCCCCCACAAATTCATATTTTTCTTGAGTATGCGAAAATCTTATTTCCTGTCCTTTGAATTTACATTCGTCAAAAAGAAAACCTGTTGTAAAAGTTCTATTAAGAAGCTTGTTTAAATCGCTTTTCAGTTTCTTTATTTCAATTTCTTTATTTTTGCTATTTACTTTTAAATCTATCACTTGCCGATATACTTTAACAACCTGCGATAAATAGTAAACACTTTTCGCTCTGCCTTCAATTTTAAATGAAGTTATTCCAGCGTTTTTTAGTTCATCTAAACATTCAATTAAACATAGATCTTTTGAATTTAATAAATAAGTTCCGTGACTATTCTGCTCTATCGGAATATATTCATTAGGCCTTTTTTCTTCCACAAGCTTATATTTCCATCTGCAATTTTGCGCACAATCTCCAAGATTTGAGCTTCTGTCCGTTTGCCAAGAGCTTAAAAGACACCTTCCAGAATATGCCATGCACATCGCGCCATGGACAAAGTATTCTAATTCTAATTTTGGAACTTTATGATGAATTTCTTTTATTTCTTCTAGGGATAATTCTCTCGCTAAAACTATTCTTTTGATTCCCATTCTATGCCAAGCTTTTGCCGCTTGCCAATTGGTGGTATTTGCTTGGGTAGAAAGATGGATTTTTGCGTTTGGTAGAACTTTTTTTACGATTTCAATTATGCCAATATCAGAGATGATAAAAGCGTCTGGCAAATTTTTTTTATAAATCCGTAAATGTTTTTTAAGAATATCTAAGTGATAATTATGCGCAAAAATATTAATTGTTATATAGACCTTTTTATTTTTATTGTGCGTATAGCTTATTGCTTCAACAATTTGTTTTTCGTCAAACTTATTTATTCTCGCACGCAAAGAAAAATCAGGCAGTCCAGCATAAACTGCGTCTGCTCCGAATTCTAAGGCATATTTTAGTTTTTCAAAACTTCCAGCTGGAGCAAGAAGCTCAATGTCATTTGAACATTTAAGCATATAAATATTTTAATATAAACTATCCAAAAAAAATAAAGAGAAATTAGATCTCTTTTATTTTTTGCCAATATTATTACAAATAATCTTTTAAAAAATATCTAATATCTTTTTCATTCTTATATCCGTATACGATCGCATTCAAATCAGAATTACCGACTGCTAAGGCAGAAACCTTTTCTTCAGTATTTTTATCATACAGAATTATAACTTTTCTGTTATTTTTGTCAAAAGGATTGTTAATTCCTAACAAATAGCCAGCTTCATATCCGACGCCAAAACTCGGAGTACTTGCTTCAGCGATCATTAAGTCGCATTCTTTAAGCCAATTCATATCTCTCTGATATATACTTGCATGTCCAAAATTATTTTCAATATCTACAAGTTTTTCTTTCTCTTTAATAGTATGTTCAGTCAAAACCTTATGACCGAATTCCTTAATAAGTTCAACTATAAATTTATTAGTTTCTATTTTACTTCTATCTCCTCTGATTGGAGCTGCGAAATATATTTTCATTTTTTTTGTTTATAAATTAAATTTTAAAATATACAAAGTTTAGAAGTGTAGTGACTAACTGGAGCAAAATCGTCCGTTAGAATTTTTAAGTCATCAACTTTTATTTCATGTTGATAATACCGTTTAAGAAGTTCTCCTATTTCTCCTTCTTTATTATTTTCTAAAATGTCATCAATATTAACTTTCTGTTTTGTTGCTACGATCATTATATTCTGAGAATTTTTTGCCGCATTTTCATTAGCAGCTGACATCGGGAATACAAAAACATTTTCAAATTTTTCGTCAATAGTTTTATATTCTGTTCTAAAGTATCTAGATTTTTCTCCTGAAATTGCGGAAATAGTATTCATTATATAAATACCATCGTTGTTTAAAATATTGTAAATTTTTTCGATAGCTTCGACAGTCGTTAGATGAAAAGGGACCGAACAGGACGAACTAAATGCGTCATTATAAACAACGTCATATTTATCCATGCCTTCTCTTTCCACTCTATTTAAAAAGATTCTAGCATCTTCATGATAAATGCGTAGTCTTTCGTCATTCACATTTAGACGAAAATATTTTTCAGCCAATTCTGTAGTTTTGGGATCAATTTCTACAACATCCATTGTCCCCTCTTTGTTTCTGCGCAAAAAATCTTTTGGGACTGAATAAGCCGCTCCACCAAATAAAACAGTTCTTTTAATATTTTGTTTAAAGATCTCGTCTAATCTGTAGTATTTCGAATAATCAAAAACTAGTTCCTCAGAGTCTAAAAACATTCCAGAGTCAAAAAAATTTTCAACTGCCATTATCCTGACCATTTTTCCATTCTCGTCTTCCTCGTCATAAACTCTAATATTATTATAGGCGCTATCTTCATTAGCAATAAGCTCTTCTCTCTCTATTGCGTCTACGGTCAAAGAAAAACCAAAAAGAAAAAGAAAAATTGCAAACATTTTTATTATTCTAACTTTTTCATAATAGCTGAAGATAGAAATAAAAAATAACAAGAACGCTAAAGCATATAATATATTAGTGCTTCCAAGATTTGGAATTAAATAAAATCCTGCTAAAAAAGTTCCAATTATGCTACCAAAAGTAGAAACAGCATATAAATTTCCCATAGTTTTCCCAGAATTTTCAACTTTCTTCATTGCCATTCTTGCAGCAAATGGAGAAATAGTTCCCAATAATACTGCTGGTAGGGCGAAAAGAACTATAGCCGAAAAAACTGCTCCATTTTTCATTCCCAAAAAGATGCTAAGTTCAAGAACTGATGTTTTGATTATAATTATAAAAAATATAAGAATTCCAGAAACAAAGATAATAAGAGAAAAGATTTCAGCACTTGGATTTTTATCAGCTAATTTTCCTCCTAGAAAGTATCCTAAACTCATTGCGCCAAGAATTATTCCTATTAAGCTAGTCCAGATAAAAATTGATGTACCTAAAGTTGGAGCCAGAATTCTAGAACCAATTAATTCTAAAATCATAATTACAGCTCCAGTTGAAAAAACAATTAAGTAAAGTTTTTTTATTGATATCTCTTGCATAGTTCATTTTGTTAGATTTTTTAACAAAAATTCTTTTATTCATTATATATTTATAAGCATACTTTAGTCAAATTATTTTTTTTATTTTCCGGCATAATGTTTTATGTTATAATAAAAACATTGCATATTAATTAAGTTAAAATAATTTATGGAAAAACAAAGAAAATTAGAATTTGACGCTATAGTTATTGGCGGAGGAATAAGTGGGATTTTAACTTCTCTTGCTCTTTCTAAAGAAGGAAAAAATATTCTTATTATTGAAAAAAGTAGTATTATGGGCGGTAATTGCCGCACCTATGAAATTGACGGATATCATGTTGATACAGGACCTCATGCAGTTACTAATCTCTTAAACGGACCGCTAAGGGAATTAATTAAAAAATATTTTACGGTAATTCCTAGATTCTCTCCAATTAACACATATTATGTTCGTGATAATCAAAAATTACAAGAATTTCCCCTAACTTTATTACAGCTTGCTTATTTTGACATACTTCCAAAAAAAGAGAGGCTTATTATGTCTGGCGCAATGATTGACGCGGTGGCAAATTCTTCTCTTAATAAAGATGTTCTTAAAAAGAGCGTTTATGATTATATAAAAAAATATAATCTATCAGAAAAAACAAATAGGCTTATTGACGCAGTTTCATATTTTCTGAGCGGAAAATCAATGAAAGAAACTCCTACTTGGAGAATGTTGGGCGGATCTGGTTATATAGATGAAAATAATAACGGCAAAGAAGGACATCTTAAAAAATTTATAAAATTCGCAAAACATAATTATTCATCACAAGGGTATCCTCTCGGAGGAATCCAAAGTATAACTGATTGCGCCTTAAACTCAATGCCAAAAAAGAAAATGGTTTTTAAGCTAAACGAAAAAGCGATTAAATTTATTATTAAAGATAACGCAATTAAAGGAGTAAAAACTGATAAGAATATTTATCATTCAGATGTTGTAGTTTATTCGGGATTTATGAAAGACCTTCCCAAGCTTGCAGATAATTTAGATAAAAAATATAAAACCGAGCTTTTGAAATTAAAACAAACCAAGAGCTTAACTCTTTGGTTTGGTTTGAAGGAAAAGTTGCCGGAAATTTCATATATTGGGTCAGAAATGTATTTTGACACGGACACTCCTTATTGGGCAGTTCCTGTTTCAAATTTTGATCCTTATCTTGCTCCGGAAAATAAACAACTTATTGGATTTACGACAGTTATTGAAAATGAAAATCTTGAGGAAAGAATAGACAAGCTCAAAAATTCTATCTTTAAAGCTATACCAAATATAAAAGATCATATTGAATTTGAACACACGCAAATTACAATTCCGGAAAAAGCCGCGATAACAGTAGGCATAAAATTTCCATTTCCTAGATCGCCAATTAATGGGCTTTATCTTGTCGGAACTGATACGGATATGAGAAGTATGGGAATTACAAGAGCTTCTTATTCTGTTATAGAGGCTCTAAGGCTTATGAAAGAAGATGGATTCTTTTTAGCTTCTTAGGTTGTAGCTTCTTAGCTTCTTAGGTTAAATGACAATATGTAAACGCATAATTCATCCAAACATTTTTTCCAGTTCTAAAAATCTTTTGAACGGCTCTTTTCCAAATCCTTTCATTTCTTTTTTTATGTTTTCAAGAGTGTCTTTTTTGCCGCTTTTGCTATGAAATTTATCGGCATAACAAATTAATTTCTGCTCCAAGGTAATAGGCAAAAAATCTCTTTTAGGCAATGGCAAGTTATTTTCTATAATATATTTTTTTGAAAGTCCCGACCCAATATGTCTTTCAGCTATCAGAGCTTCTTTTTTAAATCCTTCTTTCCTGAGAATTTTACCGCCAATAATTCCATGAGTAATATAGTTTTTTTGGAACTTGTCAAAGTTTTTCATAAATTCAAAAGCGCCGATATCGTGAAGCAAACAGCTAGATACGATTAAATCAATATCAATATCATTATAGAGTTCTTTTTTAGTTATAATGTCTATACTTTTGCCAAGTACTGAAAGACCGTGGTTTAAAATAATATTGTAATGCTCTTGAGAGGTAGAATATTTTTTTAATAATTTAAAATATTGATTCATGCTAATTATGTTAAATTTTTAAAGATAATTGTTGTTTTAATTTATTAATACTATTTAATGCTATTAAATTGTCTAAAACAAGAATAAATGCTATAATTTCAATAAGTTTAACAAAATTAAGCCCAAAGAATGAAAAAAGTCATATTAACAATTTTAGATGGGTGGGGAATAAGCGAAGAGAGAAATGGAAACGCGATAGCCAATGCTTCAACTCCGAATATGGATACGTTTACAAGTTTTTATCCAGGCACGATCTTGCAAGCATCAGGTATGGCGGTTGGATTGCCTTGGGGGGAAATGGGAAATTCTGAAGTAGGACATATGATATTGGGAGCTGGAAAAATATTATATCAAAATCTTCCAAAAGTCTCTCTCTCAATTCAAGATGGAAGTTTTTTTGAAAATAAGGTTTTAATAGAAACGGTAAACCATGCTATAAAAAATAATTCAACCATACATGTAATGGGATTGCTTGGCACTGGCGGAGTTCATAGCCATACTGATCATTTGTATGCTGTTTTAGAATTTTTAAAAATGAGTAAGATTGAAAATAAGCAAGTTTGCATCCATATTTTTACGGACGGAAGGGACGCAGATCCAAGGTCTGCCATAAAATTTATATCAGATTTGCAAAAAAATATGAAAGAAGAAAACTGGCCCGGCAGAATTATGAGTATAATGGGAAGATATTACGCGATGGATCGCAATAAAAACTGGGATAGAACAAAATTGGCTTATTATTGCCTTGTAAACGCGGTTGGCAATAAAGAAAAAGATCCGATACATGCTTTAGAAAAATGTTATGAGAATGACATTACGGATGAATTTATTAAACCAACGCTTATCATAGATGAAAATAATAATTTTAAGCCGATTAAAGAAAATGACGCAATAATATTTTTTAATATCAGAGAAGACAGAGCTAGACAGATTACAAAAGCCTTTGTTAATGATGACCTTAAAGATTTTGACAGAGGGGGCAAGCTGTTAAATATTAAATTCACGACAATGATAGAATATGAAAAAGGTCTTGATGCAAGCGTAATCTTTCCGCCTGAAAATATAGAACATCCTCTTGGAAAAGTATTGAGCGAGGCGGGCGCGAAACAGTTGAGAATTGCTGAAACTGAAAAATATGCTCATGTAACTTATTTTTTTAATGGCGGAAGAGAAGAGCCGTTTGAAAATGAATTTAGAGCGCTTATACCGTCTCCATCGGTTGCGCAATATGACCAAGTTCCGGAAATGAGCGCGGATATGATCACTGATCATGTTGTCCGGGAAATAGCAGGTGATAAATTTGATTTTATTTTAATAAATTACGCGAATGCTGATATGGTAGGACATACTGGGAATTTTAACGCAGCTATAAGCGCGATAGAATTTATTGATAAATGCTTGGGAAGATTGTATGAAGCGGCGTTAAATAACAATGCGACTCTTATAATAACGGCGGATCACGGTAACGCGGAGAAAATGTTTAATCCAAGAACTGGGGAAAAAATTACTGAACACACAACGAATCCTGTGCCTTTTATAATGATAAATAACAAAAATAAATTTAATGAACCAAAAGAAATCGAGTCATATTCAGGAGTTGGAGGAATGTTGGTCGATGTCGCGCCAACAATTTTAGAAATTTTAGGCATTCAGAAGCCGGAAGAAATGACAGGAAGAAGCCTGTTGGATAGTTTATAGGCAGTGAATTTATATAATCCATATCACAATTAGAGCAATTCATTCCCCTTTTCTACCAGGGATATATAGTGGCACTATTTTAAATTTACCGGTTTGTCATTCTGAACTTATTTCAGAATCTATTGCATATTACGTTAAACTTAGCCCATAAATCATCTAAGATAACTTACATTGCATACACAAAGACTAGTGTTAGATGGCAGAGGTTAAGCCTTGTTTCATACAAAAGATCTTAAAACAAGTTCAAGATGACAGGAAAATTTAGAATAATTTCACTATACTTGATACTAAATACTTAATACTAGTTACTATGCTCCTCTCTCCACTCTTCTATCTTTTTATGATCTCCGCTTAACAAAACTTCAGGCACGCGCCAGCTTGTTTTTTTATTAGGCAAAAATATTTCCGGTTTTGTATAATGAGGATATTCTAAATATCCTTTTTTTGAAAATGACTCATCTAATATAGACTCCTTTTTGCCTACTACGCCTTCAACCAATCTTGATACTGAATCAATAATAATCATTGACGGAATTTCACCTCCGGTTAAAATATATTCGCCAATAGAAATTTCTTCATCCGCTAAATATTCCGACACTCTTTCATCAACTCCTTCATATCTTCCGCAAATTAAAACTATTCTATCTAATTTGGAAAATTTTTTTGCCATCGCTTGATCAAATTTCTTTCCCTTGGCAGATAATAAAATAACTTTAGTTTTATTTTTAGAGTTATTCTTAATTCTTAATTCTTGATTCTTAATTCTTTTTTTCTTAAAGCACTTTAGTTTATTTTTGCCAATAATTTTTACCAGTGCATTATAAATTGGCTTGATCTTAAACACCATTCCAACTCCTCCGCCATAAGGAGTATCGTCAACAGTTTTATGTTTATCAACAGTATATTTCCGCAGATCATGAATATTAATTTTAATCAGATTATTTTTTTGCGCGCGAGCTAAAATACTCTCATTAAAATATGAATCAAACATTTTTGGAAAAATTGTAATAATATCAAATTGCATATAATTCTATTGCTAAATTGTTGTATTGTTAAATTGTTAATCTTTTCGTTTGTAAATTTTATAAACAAAGCTGAAATGAATTATGCTAGATATTTTTTTAATAAAAGCTTATTTTTTATGATTTCTAACCAAAAACCGTACTATTTAGAACATAGCACGGTTTTTTTATATTGTAAATCTACAATAAATTATAGTTTTAAGTCGTTAACTACATCTTCTACGTTATTATTAGTAGCAGCAGAAGAAGGTCTTTGAGGTCTTTCTGATCCTTCTGGTTCAATGATTTTAAAGTTAACTCGAGCATTATTTTTTGCTCCAATAACCCTTAAAAGAGTTCTGATAGATTTTGCGGTTGATCCTTGTCGTCCGATGATTTGTCCCATGTCGGCTGGATTGATTTTGAGAGAAATAAGAACTCCCATTTCATCAACTGTTCTTTCAATCTCGACATCGTTTGGATTATCAACGATTGATTTGACTACGAATTCTACGAAGTCTTTATCTGTTGTTTCATTCATATTCTGTTTTTTCCTTTTACTTCCAAACAAATGTATTTGTGTGGAATTAGTTAACTAATTAGTCTAATACTAGGGTGCAGTTAATTCGGATTGTCGACCCTTAGCTTATCTTTCAAATATTAACTACACATATAAGTATATATCAGTAAATAATATTGTCAATATATATTATTTTTCTGTTTATTTCTTTTCTTCCTTTTTTTTGTCAATTTTTTCTTTCGGAGCTTCTTTTTCTTCTGATTTTACTTCTTCTTTTTCCGGTTGAACCTCTTTTTTCTTTTTTTCTTCAATTTTGGTTTCTTTTGCTTTTTCTTCTCCGCCCTTTTCTTTCTTTTTTGGTTTCCATGAGGTCACTTTTTCTCCTTTTATAATTCCAGCATCAATTAAGAAGTTATGGACAGTAGAAGAAGGTTTTGCGCCTTTCGAAATCCAGTATTCAATCCTTTCATTTTTAAATACTTTTTCTTTCGTGTGTGGATTATAATGTCCTAAAATCTCAATAAATTTTCCCGTTGGAGATCTTTGAGCATCAGCAACAGTCACCCTAAATTGAGCTTTATTTTTCTTTCCTACTCGGCTTAATCTTATTCTTAGCATATTATCTTTATTAACTTGTTAATCAATACTTTGACATAATAGTCCATATTTTGATTTATGTCAAATATAAATTATGAATTTGGAATTATAAATTTTGAATAATTATTCTATCTTATCACAATCTAATAAAATAAACCGAAGGACTTATATCTTTTGCAATTTTTTTTTCTTAATCTTATCTTCGGCGACTTTTCGAAGGTCGGTATGCTGATCATACTCATCTACAATTTCAGAACCGATTATTTCCTCTATTACGTCTTCAATTGTCACAATACCAGAAACAACTCCATGCTTGTCCACGGCAACAAATAAATGATTTTTTGTAGCCTTAAAAGCATTAAGTAGATCATCAAGCGGTTTGTCAATATCAACAAAAATAACTTTATCCCTGGCAATATCTTTAACGCTCTTATTCTTGTAATTATTCAAAAGCAAATCTTTTACATATAAAATGCCAATAATATTATCGAGATCTTTTTTGTAAATAGGAATTCTTGAATGTCCTTTTTGGCAGATCTTTTCAATATTTTTTTTAGTTAATTTCTGATCAAAAGAAAGCGCGAATATTTCCGTTCTTGGAGTTAAGATATCATTAACAGTTTTGTTTGAATATGAAAGAGCTCCTTTAAGAATTTTTTCCTCATCAATATCTATATCACTTTCTTCTGAATCCTCATGATCTTCAATAATTTTGATTAACTCATGTTTTGAATATATTGTGGGCATCTCTTTCCCTAATCCCCTATCCAATGCCCATGCGATAGGCTGTGAAATTGGGTAAAAAAGAAAAATAAAAATTCTGACCAGCCAAGCCAGTTTTGCTCCAAGTTTTAGCGCGTGACGAGAAAAAATTGCCTGAGGAACGATCTCACCGAATATAACGATCAAACTTGTTGCTACAATTCCGGCAATAAGTCCGGAAGCGATGCTTCCAAGGAATATAGACAAGGTAGCGTTAACCGCAACATTGCCAATAAGTAAAGTGCAAAGAAGCAGATTGCCGTTTTTGCGCAAATTATAAACCCTTTGCGCCCGTTTATCTCCTAGATTTGCTTTTCTTTCAAGGTCCTCCTTGCTTAGACTAAAAAAACCCAGCGTTAAACCGGAAAATATCGCCGAGATAGACAACAAAATGATAACTATAGCTAAGTCCATAAAATTAAATAATTGTATTAAAATTTAAAGTGATTTTATTGTATGCTAAAATTGTGGAAAATGCAAGATTTGAATCTTGAACCTGCATATCATTAACGCCATAACTTTACAAAGATATCACTCCCAACTTTTTCAACTCAAAAAAACATCTTGCACAAGCGGATACATCAATTAGGGCATCATGAGCTTCTTCAAAATCATTGCCGAATAATTTAATATGAAGTTCGGACAATGTCGGCCATTTGTAGCCATAATTTCCGGGAATTTTGCAGAATTCGGTTGAAATTTCTTTGGTGCATATTTTTTCCGGTTGGAAAAGACTGGTTGGAATTTCTTTTCTCAAAAATTCAGCTTCAATTATTTTTTCATCAAAGCTCATATTGTGCGCGATTAAAAATCTCGACTTATTCATTGCATCAAGAAATTCATTCAAAATTTTATTTAAAGTTTCTCCCTTTTTCTTTGCGATTTCAGTTGTAATTCCATGGATTTTAGCAGAATCAGATGGTATCACAAACTCCTCAGGTTTTATGATCGCGCTTTTACTGAAAATTTCTTTTCCGTTGTCGTCAAAATAAAGCCAAGCAATCTGCACTAGACGAGGCCAATTACCTAAATCCGACGCAGGAGCATCCCATCTTTTCGGCAACCCAGTTGTTTCGGTATCAAAAAATAAATACATAATTTGTTTTGTTGTTAGATGATTAAATCTTCCCATTCAATAAATCATTCTCGAATTCTTTTATTCCTTTTATATCTTTTGAATATGATTCAATGCTTGGAAAATCAAGATTTTGCACTCTGCCATACACAACTTGAATTAACTTTTTTAAACGCTCCAAATCTTCTTTCTGAATTGAAAGTGAAAGTTCTACTAGATCATTGCTTTCTGGCTTGATAAATTCTAATGTTCCAGTATTAACAATATATTTTCCAAAATCTCTTGAATTTTCAACAAGCAATTTGTAAAAAACAAGTTGATTTTTATATTCCCAGCTGTGAATTTTTCCATACGCTTCTCTTATATCCCATCGCTCAAAAGGCTTTCCAGTCTTGTAATCGTAAACTTCTATATTTTTGTTCTTTTCGTTAATATGAATCCTATCTAATTTACCCGTAATATCAGCTCCATTAATATTAACTCCTTGAGATTTAAAATCTAATTCACAGCAATCATTATAATCAAATAAGTCTTTCTTTTTTTGGTAATAAAAACTAAGCTCATCCTGTCCCTTTTCTAGCATCTCCTTAAAATCATTTTTATTAAGCCTTTGTCTTTTAAGAGCATCTTTAAATATTTTCAAAAATAAATCAAGCTTTGGAGCTTTTTTTCTCTGTTTGAATTCAGAATAAAAAATATTAAACGCGTTATGGACCGCTGATCCATAAGCGCTATTTTTATTTTGCGCTTGAGGAAATTTTAAAAGCTGTTTTTCCAAAAATTCCTGCGGCCCGCCTCTTTCAATATTAAGAAAACTATTAAGATGCGTTACACTCAGTTTATAATTTTTTAAAAGTTTTTTTAACAGATCTTTCTTATCCGCGTTTTGAATAGTATGATTACTTATTTGCAGTTTCAGTTCAATAAGATCTTCAAGATCTTCCTTTTTTGCAAAACTGGCTTGTCCATTTTTTATTTCTTCAGCAGATTTATTTTGTTTTTTCTTTTCTTCTTTTTCATCCGTAAAATTTAAAAATCTAAGCTTGGTTTTTTCTTGCCCCTTATTATTATATTTATAATTTGTTATATATAAATTTCTTTTTGCTCTTGTTATGGCAACATAAAAAAGCCTTAATTTATCATCTATGCTGTCTTTTTGCGGAGCAAGATCAATATTTAATGGAAAACTCAAACGTCCGTTATTATTTTTCATCCAAAGATCATCGGAACAATCCATAAGGAATACCGTATCAAATTCCAGGCCTTTTGCTCCGTGCGCCGTTATAAGATTCACGGATTTTTTTTCATCATTAAATTCGCTGACAACATTCAAAGGTATATGATGAATTTGATGAAGATTAACAAAATCAACAACATTTTCAACGCTTAAAGTTTCATGCCCCTTATATTGCCGAATTGAATTAATAAACGAATGCAGGCTTGTAAGATAGTCTAAATAAACAGATCTTTGGTGGTCAAATTTTTTCTTGTTGAAATAATATTCTTTATAAGGACTGTTGAAAGCGCATTCTTTTAAGCTTTTTACGCCGGTAATAATATCTATAATTTCTTCCGCCGTAAGATCATTTGCTTTGTTTCCAAGCGCGATTAAAAATTCAGCTATATTCCGTATTTTTTCATCTTCATATTCCATCATAACTTCCAGCCACCTTTTTCTTTTGTTATAAGCTTTGACCGATATTTTCCATACATCAATTGAATTAATCTGTAAAAATGAAAAGCTTAATATCTCCGGCAGAAATTCATCGGATTCTTTTTCATTCACATTATTAAGCGTATTTATAAACTTGAAAATTGTTATAATCTCTTTGATTTGCTTATCCTCAAGAACATTTTTTTTCTTTTCATAAGAAACAGGAATATTGAGAAAATCAAAGACTTTCGCGGTTTCCTGAAGGATTTTATGCTTCGGAGCGATGACTGTAATATCTTTGGCTTCTAATTTTTCATTTTCAATCTTTTTCTTAACTTTCTTTGCTATCCATACCATTTCATGAAAACTTGTCTCAAATTCTTTGTTTATTATATCCCCGTTTTTAATTGATGGATTTCCGGATATAAGATCTTTTGTGATTCCGGAAATTTTATTTTCCAGTCTTTCGTTTCCCGCGAGAATCGTCTTTCTTGCAAGATCAAGAATTTTTTGCGTGGACCGATAATTCTTTTTTAAAACAACGAGTTTCAAATCTTTATATTTTTCAATAAAATTTATAATATTCCTTACATTTGCTCCTTGAAATTTATAAATTGCCTGATCGTCATCGCCAACGGCCAAAATATTCGGAGCATCTTTATTTATTTCCAAATCAACTATATTATCAAGCAGCCTGTTTTGAATATTGTTTGTGTCTTGAAATTCATCAACCAGAATATACAAATATTTTTCGGCAATATTATATTTTAATTCAGGATTTTTTCTTAAAGCTTGTACAGTGTCAGAAAGCATATCTGAAAAATCATAATACCCTTTTTCTTTAAGTTTTTTTTGATATTCCTTATAAATTTTTGCGAGTTCAATTTGCTTTTCTATTTGGTAAAAATCTTTAAGAACCCTTTTCTTCTCTTTATTATTCATCGTGTAATTTTTTTTCCACTCAGAAAGATGGCTTGTTTTTTCTTTTTCAATGGATCTTTCAATGGCTTCATTCAGACTTGAAATTAACGGTTCTTTCGCGTTCTTAGATCTTATGTCACTTTTTCTTTTTTTGAATTCTATTTTTTCCAGTTCGCCTATAATTTTTTTAAACTCAGGCAACTTTTTCTTGGAAATAGTTTGAGAAAAATATTTATCTATTATATCCTCAGAATTCTGAAAAAAACTTTTGTTCTCAAGAGTTATTTCCAAAAATTCATCCGGAGTCAAGGCTTCTTTTAAATTCTTAATTCTTTCCAGAATATCTTTCATATACGTATAACCCTGTTCGGGATTATATGATTTTAAAAGGCTGTTATGCTTCAAGCTTCCTAATATTTCTTCTATAATTTCAACTTGAGCCAGATCGTCCGCGGGATTATATATCGCTCCTTGATAAAAATATTCCGGATTCTGATTTATAATTTCACTTCCAAAACTATGAAAAGTGTGAATTGCGACTCTATGCGCGTCCTGTCCGATTATGTCAGACAATCTGCTTCTCATATTTGTTGCCGCGGCTTCTGTGAAAGTAAGGCACAAAATATTATTCGGAAAAACATCCGTTTTTTGCAATATATTCGCCACGCGCAAACTCAAAAGCTCAGTCTTCCCGCTTCCCGGTCCCGCGACAACAAGCATAGGACCGTCAATCGTATCAACCGCCTCTTTTTGCTCTTTATTTAATTTTTCATAGCGTTCCTTAAATACAGACATAAATTAAAAAACTATAAAAATAAAATTCTTATAGTTTTATTATAGCAAAAATTTAGCAAAATCACTAATCTCAACATTAAATTTTGAGAATTATAATAAAATAATAAAAAAAGTGATTTTGTTTTAGCCACTCTCGAAATTACCGAAAATAATATCTTTTAGTTCAGATACGCGAACTGGATCTGTTAGCTCGTAGTCGTCTTTTATAAAAAAGTTATCGTATATAGCTCTGTTGCGTTTTTTACCTCTGATGTTAATTTTTTGGATCGCAACACCTTCGCCTATAAAAGGAATTTTAGAGCGAGAAGCACTGGCGATTGCCCTAAGATCATCCTCCATAAAAGGAATTTTAGAGATAGAAGCATCAGCAATTATTCTAAGATTATCCTCTATAATCTTAGTAGCTTGAACCATAATAAAGTCAAAGCGTGAAACGTGCTTCATTTTCCCTATAGTTAGCGATGGTATTCCAGATTCTACATAATTTACGTACACTATTTCTCCAGTGCAATTGACCAAGTCATTCATTGCTTTTACCCTAAACGAATCGCATTTAAGCATCGTTATCATCCTCCTTCTCCTTGTATTCAACTTATATCACACTATATAATTTAATGCAAGACGATTATTTCTGTTTTTTTCTTATTTTTTTGATCTTATCCATAAATTTTCTAACTCTTGCATAGTCAACTTCATTTTCCCAATAGCCCTTTTTCTTAAAATATGACCCTATTATTAAGGCATCGGCGATTTTTAAATATGATTGTACGTTCTCATATGTAATACCAGAACCTACTAAAACTGGGATTTTTGCTGCTTTTTTTACAGATTCAATCTCTTCTATATTTGCTTCATGTCCGGTGAATGTTCCAGTTATTATAATTCCATCTCCCATAAAAAGCTCTACCGCGTGCGCAGTTTCAATAATATCAACGTCAGAAGTAATTGAATGCGCACTATGCTTTTTCTTTATATCAGCTAGTATAAGAATATTTTCAGCGTCGATTTGTTTTCTATAGCGTAAAAGTTTGCCAGCACAAGATTCTATAATTCCTTCGTCGGCAACATGAGCAAAAACGAACGCCTCTACTCGAATAAAATCCAGCTCAGCAGCTTTTGCGACTGCAAGAGCTTCTTTGTTCGCGGCAGCAAGAATTTGAACTCCGCATGGAATATCAGAAAGTATTTTTTTAACTTCAACGCACGCAGCAGTCATTGCCGAAACAATTTCCGGGCCAACTTCTTTGTTTAAGTATGGAATATCATGCATATTTTCAAGCATCACAGCATCAACTCCGGCCCTTTTATAAATTTTTGCTTCCTTTTTTGCTTTTTCTATTATTATCTTAATATTATTTTTGCTTTTAGGCGTTCCGGGCAAAGCGTCAACATGAATCATTCCAATAATAGATTTTTTCTCTTTAAATACTTTTTTAAAATTTTTCATAATTTTTTATTGAATAATTAATTACAAATAATCAAATTTTATTTACTATATATTTACTAAAACTTTAACAATATAATCTATAACCTCTTTCTGACGACCGTCAGAAAGAGGTTATAGATTATAAATTGTTGAATAACGGTCTAGTGAACTTTTGCAAAGTAAAATTAAGGAAGTGCAAATTATTTACTGTATTTTTTTATAATAAACTATATTTGTTAATTTTATTCTATCACAATATTAAGCTAATCCGCAATAAAACCGCCGGCTTGCAGTTCCCAGAGCTTTTTGTAGCGGCCATTTTCTTTTTTAAGTAATTGTTGATGTGTTCCTTCTTCAATAATTTTACCATCATCAATGTAAATAATTCTATCCATTTTAACGATTGTTGAGAGCCTGTGAGCAATAACTATAACTGTTTTATTTCTCATTAATTTATCAAGCGCGTCCTGAATTAAGCTTTCAGAGTGCGAATCAAGGCTTGAAGTTGCTTCATCTAAAACCAAAATAGGAGCATCTCGCAAAATAGCTCTTGCAATTGCGACTCTCTGGCGCTCTCCTCCGGAAAGTTTGATTCCCCTTTCTCCAACATAAGTATCGTATTCATTAGGTAAAATATTGATAAACTGATGGCAGTAAGCAAGTTTTGACGCTTTTATAACTTCTTCATTTGTTGCTTTGGGTTTTCCATAGCGAATATTTTCCATCAAAGTACGATGAAATAAAATCGGATCTTGGGGAACTAAGCTTATATTTTTCCACAAACTTTCCTGCGTGACTTTTGCAATGTCTTGTCCGCCAATCAAAATTCTGCCGCTGGCGACATCGTAATTTCTAAGCAAGAGTTTTATAACTGTTGTTTTGCCCGCCCCTGAAGGCCCGATCAGTGCCACGCGCTCGCGGGGTTTAAGAAAAAGATTAAAATCCTTAAAAACCTTTCTGGTTTTATGGTAATAGAAACTTACCTTTTCAAATTCAATTCCGGTGCGGCTAAGATTCAATTCTTTGGCCTTCGGCACGTTTACAATTTCATGAGGAGTGTTGAGCATTACGGTCATCTCTCCTGCGTCTGCCAAGCTCTGGTAAGTGCGGCGAATCATTTTTCCAAAGTCCCAGATTTTTATAATAACGATTAAAACATAGGACTGAAGCAAAACAAAATCTCCTACCGTGAACAAGCCCTCTTTCCAAAGCCGAATTGCGAAATAGAAAATTCCGATCTCTAGCAAGATCATCAGAAAAGTTTGGAAAGCGTTAAATATTTCGTCCAAATTCCAGGTGAATATTCTAAGTTTTGAAATCTTTTCATTAAGTTTGGCAAATGAATTGACTTCTCTTTGCTGTCCGCAAAACAATTTGACATTGCTGCTGTTTGTAATTGTGTCTGCCAAAAAACCACTGGCTTCCGTCTGCGCTTCGCTTCGCTTGATGTCGTACTTTAATTTGTATCTTGTAAAAAATAAATTAACTGTTAAAAATACTAAGATCCAAACAATAACCGCCAAACCCAAAATAAAATTTTTCCAGACAAGTACTGCGGTTATGACGGAAATGCTGATGACCAGAGGAATAAAATCCCAGGTGATTTTGTCCGCAATATCCTCAAACGAACGGACAAAATAGTTGACGCGCTTCACAAGAGAACCAGTAAAGTTATTGCTAAAATAGGAAAAAGAATGCCCGTGAAGATATTTGAAACACGAGTTTGATAAATCTGCCAGCACTTTGGACTGAAAGTAAGTTGAGGAAAAAGCGGCGGATCTCCATAATATCCACTGTAAAAATTCCAATCCTGCGATGGCAATCAAGATCGCTATTAAACTGTTGTAAATTGCTTCCCTGGACTGCCCGCTGGTCAAAATATCGAAAAATTCCTTGAAATACAAAGGCACCGCGACATTAACCAAAGTCGCTCCCATGACTGAAAAAAGTATCACAAACACCAAGATCTTCTGTTTCTTGGTATGTTCCCAATATATCTTTAATGTTTTTTTGGTGTTGCTTTGCATATTTTTATTAAGGGCTTAAATAGAAATAACTCATTCACTTCACATTTAAATTCACACCATCTAAATTTTTAAAAACTCTCAAAATAGCTCGCTATTCTTTAACTTTTTAAAAGTTTATCTGTCGCAAATTTAAATGTGAATTAAACAACTTATTTCTATTTAAGCCCTAAAAGAAACTTCATTGTATAATAATTTATCAATGAGGTCAAATGTCAGCGCCAAAAAGTTTCATTAGTTTCTTATACTTAAAATTTATTAATTTTCCTCATCTATTTCTTCTTTTATAGCTTGTTGAGGATACTTTTTAAAACATTCATCTTTTAGTTGTTTTCTGAAATTTCCAGCATTTATAGTTATAGATTCAGGCAAGATACAATCTATTTCTTTTCCAAGCCGTTCGCATTCCTTATTCCAATAATTCGTATAATTCTTATCCGCTGATATTAAACAAATATCTAAATTTGCCATACTCTCTTCCGCTTTTTTTTCTGCCTTTTCTTTTTTTTCTATCTCAAATAAAAGTTGTCCTTCTCTTAATTTTAATTCAGCTTCTTGCTTTTCTCTTTTTAGTTCCAACTCGCTCTCTTGCTTTTCCCAATTTAATTGAATTTGAGCCTGTTGTTTTTGATAATAAGAATATTGTCCAAAAGCATAAAGAGAAGTAATTATCATTAAAATTATAACTGTTATTATCTTAAACCAATTTTCTCTAATGAATTTTTTCATATTTAAATAATTGTATTAAACTTTAATATATAATTTATCGTCCCATTTTGTTCAATTTGAATAATCAATCTCATCACTTCTGGCATTTATTGCAATATCTTGTTCCCCGCCCCGCGATTTTTGTTTTTTGAATTATGCCCTTTTTACATCTTAAGCACTTCTTTTTTTCTTGCTTATATACTTTTAAAAATTTAGTAAAATTGCCTTTCTGTCCGCGCGCGTCGATGTAGCTGTAAAAAGTCGTGCCGCGATATTTAATTGCTTTTTTTAAAATTTTTTTAATTGCCTGATATATTTTTTTAATCTCTTTTACATCTAAAGAATTTATTTTTCTGCCCGGTAAAACTTTCGCTTCAAAAAGAATTTCATCAGCGTAAATATTGCCGATGCCGGCAATATATTTTTGGTTCAGTAAAAACGCTTTGGCGTTTCCGTTTTTATTCTCAATTAAATTTTTAAATATTTTTAAAGAAAAATCTTTTTCAAGCGGTTCTACGCCAAAATCATCTGTAATTTTTCTCAGTTCTTTTTTATTAACAATTTTTGCGACGCCAAATCGACGCAGATCATTGAAAAATAATTGAGATTCGTCGCTAAAATAAAATATAATACGCGTATGCTTGTTTGGTAAATCAATAATGGCATTATTATTTTTGCCATTATCGCTATGCCCGCCTGCTGTGGTTTCTTTCCCTTTTTGATAAATTAACTGCCCGGTCATTCGCAGATGAATAAGCAAATATTTATTTTTTTGAGACAAATTAAATATCAAAAGCTTTCCTCTTCTTTTTATATTTGTAAATTTATTTCCCTCTAAATCCAAAACAAAATTTCTCACGGGACTTTTTACAGTTTTCTTTAGCTTTAAATCAACTTTCTCAATTTTTTTTCTTAGAATTTTTTGTTTTAGATCATTTTTAATTGTTTCCACTTCCGGCAATTCCGGCATAAATTTCGGATTATTTAAATAATTTGTTTTTTTATTATCTCCAGTTTCTCTTTTCTTGATAGGGATTTAATTTCAATTTCCTTTTTAGAAGCCATTGAACGATCGCGGAATTTTTTGAAATATACTAATTTAACTGGCCTTCGCGATCTTGTATACTTCGCGCCAAGTTCAGAAGAATTATGTTCTCCTATTCTCCGTTCCAAATCAACAGCAATCCCAGTATATAAAGTTCCATCAGCGCATTTTAGGATATAAAGATAATACATATTATTTATATATAGCGATTATTTGTCTTATAATTAACTCATTTGCTTTGATATACTTTCCGGTAAAATCAAACCACACTTTCATAAAATCATCTCTTTCTAATTTTCTTATTTTACCAATTTCCGGATCTTGAAGATAAATAAATTTATTATCTAAACCAGCAACAACTGAATAATGACCATCAGCTATATCAGAATCAGTATAATCACACCTGCCTCTCGTAAACCAATTTACTATAACTGGAACTTTTTTATCAAGCCACTTTTCAATATCTTCAAAACTACTATTATTTTTTATTTTTATCTTAAAACCAAGCGATTTTGCAGCACTTTCAATTTCCTTATCATCTATTCCCAAATCTTTATCCCACTTAGTCATTCTAGCTAATTCTTTTTCTCCTATATCTATACCATAATATTGCAAAACTATCTTTAATGAGGCAGGACCGCACATTCCAGCATTTAATGTTTCTTGAAAAGGTTTAATTTTTAAAATTTTCTTTTTCATTTCTTTTACTTGAAATTATATGTATATTATAGCAAAATATTTCAAGAAGTTCTAATTTTTTAAGCGCATAAAAAACAACCCACTAAAAGTAGGTTATTTAAAAAGTTATCATAAATTTTATTTACGCTTTTTTTTGTTAGCTTTTTCTTCAAGCATAAGCCGTTTAATTTCAAGCCGTTTTGCGGTTTTATGGGAACGAATCTTTTTTCTTTTACCAACGCCGGTTCTTCTTTTTGCCATATAAATATTTTATGAATAAGAATTATTCTTTGTCATAAAAATAACACACGAACAAGATTTTTGCAAGATGCACATATTTGCTCCGCGAGAGGGATTCTCCGCCCTAGGCGGATGCGCCTTGGGCGCAGAACCATCCTCGGTGCCAAAACTGGAAGAGATTCAAATCCAACGCTCACAGAACAAATTAATAGAAAACAGCAAAATACTGTTTTCTTTTAATTGCTCCGCGAGAGGGATTCGAACCCCCGACCAATTGGTTAACAGCCAACTGCTCTACCACTGAGCTATCGCGGAATATAAATGATTTTTTATAAAATAAAATTGTTTTACTTAAAGCAAAACAATTAGGGTTCATTTGCTCTATATAATTCCAAAAAATTTTACAAATAAAATCACTATAGTAATATACTATTTAATTTGCTTTCCGTCAACACATATAATCATCATTTAAACATTTTAACATATAAACATTTAAACAAAACAAACCACTCTGACGATTTTGTCATCTCGAAATGAGCACTGAAATAAATTCAGCATAAACTCCGCGATTGAGAGATCTATAAATTAAATAAGTCTTATCTAAACCTTTCTTATTTTGGCATAGTATTATTTATAGATTTCTCACCCTATCGGGATTCGAAATGACAGCTATAAAAAATATTCTTTTACACCCTGAACAATATAACAATACAACAATATAACAATTTAGCAATACAGTAATTTAATTTAATAATCTACTAATTTTTTTGATTCTTTGTGCTTTCTTATTTTTTCAAGAGCTTTCGCCTCAATCTGGCGGATTCTTTCTCTTGTTACTCCAAATTCCTGTCCAATTTCTTCTAAAGTATGCGCGACTCCGTCTTCAAGTCCAAAGCGAAGTTTTAATATTTTTTGTTCTCTTGGGGAAAGTTCTACGAGAATTTCCTTTACATATTCTTTAAGCAATTGCCTGCCTGCTGTTTGAGAAGGAAGAATAGTGTCAGTATCTTCTATAAAATCACGGAGAGTACTGTCATCATCGTCCTCGCCAACGGAAGTTTCAAGCGAAACTGTGTCTTGGGAAATTTTTATAATATGCCTGACTTTTTCAATCTCAATTCCCATTTCAGAAGCAATTTCTTCCGGCATCGGTTCGCGTCCCAAATCTTGAACAAGCCGTCTTGTTGTTTGAGAAAATTTATTTATTGTTTCAACCATATG
>JAGLXN010000035.1 GCA_023132875.1 Candidatus Parcubacteria bacterium | reverse complement strand
GGGAGTTTTAAGTTCATTTTTTGCGTTAGAAATTTCAGCAAGCACGGCTTTCGGATTAGACTGCTCGTCATTCATTTGAAGCTTTTTCATAACTTTTTTTACAAGAGCTTTTTGATCATCACCGTCAAAAATAATAAAATCTTTCTTATATCCAACGGCTTCCGCCTCTTTCCGCAAAATTTTCACGCAAAGACTGTGAAAAGTGCAAATTGTCGGAAAATCAATAGCGAAAGAAACTGAATAAGAATCCAAATTTTTTTTATATGCCGTTCTCTCATTATTTGAAAAATAAATTCCATCAAGCAAAGCCACAGCTCTGTTTTTCATTTCCTGAGCGGCTTTGTTCGTAAATGTGACAGCAAGGATATTTTCTGGTCTTGCTTTTCTGCTTGCTATAATATGAACAATTCTATGGGTTAAAACTCTTGTTTTCCCGGATCCGGGACCGGCAATCACCAAAACAGGACCTTCTGTAGCCAAGACAGCATCTTTTTGTTTTTCATTTAAATTTTCTAAAATGTCAATCATAAAACCATTATAGCATGGAATTGAATCATGAATAAGGAATTTTGAATTTTAAATAAATTAATCTTTATTTTGTTTATATACTTGATACTGAATACTAAATACTGAATACTAAAATAGGCTTGACAAAACAACGCATCAGGTATATAATATAAATAAGTTATAAGCTATTGACATGATTTTTAGCACATGGTAAATTATCATATGTAGGTTATAATTTTGTAATTTTTAGACTTTTTGTTGACGAATCTTTGATTTTGGCTTGAACTAGCACTTTTTAGGATGAAAAGGTGATTATAAGACATGAAGTTTGAAGGAAAAAAGACAATTAGTACTACAATAAGCAATCTAGAAAATATTAAAAGATTAGCTGAAACCACTCAAAAAAATAAAATGGGGTTGTTTTGTAGGGTTTTTTCTTTTTTTAGAAGTTATGTTACTGTTTTTACAGTGATTTTTTTATTGGCCGTAGTATCTGTAATAAATCATACGCCTAGAAATAGTTTTCAGAACAAAAATATTTTATTTTCTCAGATAGAAGAAAGAATGGGTAGTGATAATGAAACTATAATAATAAAAAATATAGAAGATTCTAAAGACATACAAGATGATGAAAAAAAATACATTCCTATAGTTAAAATTGCCAGCGCTAATTCCAATATTTTGTCAGACTTAAATAAAAATCAAGATGAAGAAGAGACAAGCGCTTTAATTTCAGAAAATACAAACATAGAAACTGCCTCTTTTGCTCTTTTTGACGGCACTTCATTTATTGCCCCCGCCGTTTATTTTGATGAGTCTCTTTCCGATAATTTAAAATATGGAATAATGAAATATACAGTAAAATCAGGAGATACACCTAGCTCTATAGCCACATCTTTTGGAATTTCAACTTATACCGTTCTTTGGGCGAACAAATTGAAAGTAGGGGATTATATTAAGCCAAAACAGGAATTGGAAATTCTGCCCGTAACCGGGGTAAAACATATAGTTAAACCGGGGGACACGATAGAAGCTATCGCTAAAAAATATGAGGCAGATAAAGAAGAAATAAGAATTTTTAATGATATTAACGCTGACGGCATTTTTCAGGAAGGAATGGAAGGAAAAATATTAATCATACCTAATGGAGAAATGGAAGCTCCGATAACAATAAGAATAGCGCCCACCCCAAGAACAACAAACGGAACAATTCTTTCTTCATATAAATATAAAACATCCGGCTTTGTAAACCCTCTCAAGAGCCACAGATTCGCTTTTGGGCACTGTACGTATTATGTAGCCAGCAAAGTATATGTTCCATGGGGCGGTCATGCTAAATCATGGCTTGCAAACGCGAGAGCTTATGGATATAGAACAGGAAATTCTCCAGTTGTCGGATCAATCATTGTTACAACTGAACATAGATGGTATGGACATGTGGGCTTAGTTGAATCTGTAACTGGAAACAGTGTTACTATTTCCGAGATGAACTATGTAGGCTGGAACAGAAAAAGCGTCAGGGTTATTTCTATCAATAGCCC
>JAGLXN010000034.1 GCA_023132875.1 Candidatus Parcubacteria bacterium | reverse complement strand
TGGATATTTCCATTATACATCCATCCGCCGTATCTATCACCTTTATATCTGCAAACTCCGCCGTCTTCAACAATTTTTTCTTCAATAAGTTTTATTGTTTTCTTTATTCTTCTATCATTCGCGCTTAACATTTCCGACGGCCAGACGAGACCCAATAATGAAGCGTCTACTTTCTTGTCATTTATTTTTCCAAAAGAACGATAGAAATTATCATTAAAATTTTTTAATAAAACGCTTTTCATTTCATCTGAAATTTTTAACCACTTCTTGTTGGGAATTAATTCATTCGCGCAAGACAGTCCCTTGGAACAAATAGCCAAAGAATAAGTAAAATTACCTTTAAGATCCGGGAAACAACGCCTGTCTTCCCACAAATCTTGAGTTACCAAATTGAAATGATCTTTACTCCATATTCTACATAAGCCATCCGCTGATCTTTTAATAAGTTTTTCAAATTTCCGGCAATCATCTTTATTATTTTTATAGTGATTATATATCGCTATTAAAACACTTCCTGTTTGATCCGGCTGAAAATTATGTGAGACTTTTTTGCCGTTGATAAAATAACTCTGATAGAACAAACCTGTTTTTTCCCAACCTTCTGCTTTCATGCACCATTTAAAAAATTTTTCTTGAATATCTAATCCAAGTATGTTTCCCGCGTTACAAATATACATACCGTCTCTCGGCCAGACAAATTTGTAATATTTTGCCCCTTTTGGAAAGTATGGCTTAGTGGAATTTGCGGCAACGATCGCGCCATTCGAAAGCGAACAGTCTTTTATGACCTCTTTGCTAGTCTTTAACAAATCTAATACTTGTTTTTTCATAATATATTTTTAATAAATTTTCCACAAAAAATTATTATTTATTCAAGAAATAATTTTTGATAATTAAACCTGTTTAAATCATTTTCAATGTCTTCATAGCTTTTACCACAAATCATTCCACTAGCTACAAAAACTTCCTGAGTAATATCTGCCAGACAAAAGTCTGGCATTTCAAATTTATCCTTTTTCTCAATAGTTTCAAATTCAAAGTCAACGAGAACGAGTCCTTTTAGCGTATCTTGAAAAACATCAACTTCAGCAGTTCTGCCGTTATAATCAAAATAATATCTCAGCTTGCGAACCCTTTTCCCTTTAAGATCATTAAGCGCGTTGAATTCCGTTTCCGTTAATTTGATCGTTTGCTCTTCTTGATGCGAAGCATCTCCCTTATTAACAGGCTCTTTTTTAGTTATCTCAAATTTGTCACCATTTTTTCGAAGTCTCAATTTTGGATGCTCGCTTGATTTAGGAATATAAATATCAATGATTTCTTTGAATTTGCAATCCTTCAAATTCTCAGGAAGTTTTTTTACTAAATAAGTTTTTTCTAATTCTATCATGATATTTAAATTAATAAATTGAAATAATTTGCTAAAATTGCACAGAGTCCAATAAATTAAATGCTAGTAGCGTTAACTATTTAATTTCTTAATACGCCTTACTATGGTGTCATGAGATACTCGAAAAGCTTTCCGTTTTTCTTTTTTGTAAATATACGGCATACCAACTACAGATCCGCACTTATCGCATTTAATCGGAGAAACATCTTTAATATTTTTATTCTGCAGCCCAACAAGCTTTTCTGGTTCCAAAATTCTATCCATATACAATCGACGCAGATTTCCGGGACCATCCTTTTGATAGACTGCAATAACATTATTACATTTTCTACAGTGTAAATCCAGTAAACGCGAATGACCGCCTCTAGCGGATTTATATTTATCTCTTTTAAGCGCGTTTATTTTTGCCATAATAGAAATTGTTATATCCGCTTTTTCACGGTTTTGGTTTTATGATCAACTTAATAAAGAATCTCCTTTCTGAAAATTAATTTTAAAAACAATCATTTTAAATTCCTTATCACTTTCGTTTCTAAATCCATGATTTTCATTTTTACTAACATAGATCATATCGCCCGGATTTACCTCAAATTCTTCATTATTAACAATCATTATTGCAGAATTATTGATTATATAAAAAAGTTCATCAGTAAAATCATGGCTATGACAAGGAATTTCTCCTTTTGGAACAACAATAACATCTTCAATAATATTAATTTTTTCTTTTAATTCTTCTATCAAGATTCTTTTTTGATAGCTTTTTCCTTTAATCCAATTATTGTGATTTATTTTTTGCATAATAAGTAATAAATTACCGTATGTTAAAAATCTCTTGATTCAGAAAATTTTTCAGATTGTATATAATATTCTAGCGTATGCGATGTTTTTGCGACCAGCGAGAGCAAAATGCAACGAGTAAACCTCATATCAACTGTTATGCGCTTCTCTTTAATTATTCTAATAAAAAATCAACGCCTTTTTGCATCCATTGTTCCATTTGATTTGGTTTTTCTAAGTCATGATCTCCATTTTCTATGATTATTTGATTCTTAAATTCAACATTTAGACTTTTAATTGGCACGACTAGATCTTTGTCTCCATGAACATGTAAAACATTGTTATTTTCTTGGAATCTATCAGAAAAATCAAAATCTTTTCCAGAAAGAAAATACTCAGAATTTATATAATTTGTCTTTGTCATTTTATCATTTTTTGCGCAATCCTTTTGAAATTCTTCTTCATTAAAATAGTTTTTATAATTGTCCCAAGTAATTTCTACATTTGGATTAGATCTTTTCATTTGACTTGCAACAAACCAATATCTTAAAAGGTTTTTTTGATTTAACGCGGGAGCAATTAAAATGATTTTCTTTATTTTTTCTCTGATATTTTCGATTTGATTAGCTAACACACAAGCACCAAGACTATGAGCTATTACACTAAATTCATGATTTTCAATTTTTTCTTCAAATTTTTTAATCGCGTAAAAAAATTCTTCTCCCTGTTTTTCAATCGTTGTAAATTTAAAATCACCATCAGAAAGGCCACAACCAGAAAAGTCAAATCTTAATGTTGCTATCATTTCTTCTGCAAGTCTATCAACAAATTCTTTAAATTTTTTTTCGGTTGTAGCACATCTTTCAAATCCATGAAGACAAATTACACCTTTTTTTATTTCATCGCTGGGTAAAGTCAATATACCTCTAAGATTTTGATCTTTAGTATTTTGAAATTCAATTAATTTAGTATGCATATTTTTCGCTAATCGGGAACGGGTTTGTAACCCGTTCCTTTTGTTTTATATTATTTCTCGCTTTTTATATTGATTCTAATTTTGTTATATTTTTTAAATACTGCTCTATCGCGCTGTTAAGCTGCTCCGGTTTCTGCGAACCAATCAGAAGATTTTTTTTGTTTGTGAATTTTAGTTGCACTCCGCGGTTGCCGGAAACATTATATACTTTGCCACCGAAGCCATATTTAATGCCCCAGCCGCCATACTCTCTGATAGGATCATATGTCCGGACATAATGTCTTTTTAAATTATCTAATTGTATTTTTTTGAAAGAAAAGTGAACGGGCACAAATTTAATATACAACCCATCTTGTCGCACTTGTGTTATTAATTTTAGTTTATGGAAAAACAAAGGAAAGAGCACGCCAAAGCCAAGCCAAAAAGCGAAGATTATTTCTTTGGACGCATTGCTATTACCGACGGGATTGCCAAAGATGAGTTCTTGAATAGCGATATACCAAAGAATAACAATTGGCAAAATAAGAATAATCCAGACCCATACCTGACGGAATTGCTGTTCTTCGTGAAATGTTATGTTATTTTTTTCTTGTATAATTTTTATCTTTAATTAATTTATTATTTAAACAATCTGAATTTTGATGTAGCTATTAATCCCAAGCCGACAAATCCTATAATCGTGGCAATACCCGAGTTGTTTTCTCCGAATATATTTCCATGAAACATTATCCCCGCTCTTATTAATTCAGATCTCTGACCTCGCTGGCTCCATAGTGGCGATAGTCCTGTAAAGTTTAAATGCGAAAAGATAATAAAATAGAGAACAAGCGCATCTGTTCTCTACTCTTAATTGTTTTCACATTATTAGAAATACAGAAAGCTTAAAATAAATTCAAATAATAATTTTCTATTCACATCCCAAAGAAGAAAGGCAATCCGCTATTTGATCTGCCGGTAATTGATGGCAAAGAGAACAATCAATGTTCATATTTCCGCTTCCGGCGGGGATTACATCTTCAATTGTTATATTATTAGGATCAATAAAATCAATTTCTTCTGGAATTTCAAACATTTTTTCGTCAACGATCCATGGTTTGCATTTAGTAACAGGCATTTCGTAATCAATCATTTCCGTTCCCGCGGGCGCTTTTTCTTCAGAATCCATTTCGTCCATTTTAATTTTAAATCCCTGCATCATTCCTCCTAAAGTGCTATCGCCCCAAACATATCCATATTTTCCATCAGAAACCATATGCAAATTCTTTTGTGTTTCTCCCGCCATACCTGGCACGGGAGTTTTCATATCATAATCAAGCCGTATTCTATTCCCCGAGATATACATTATGGTTTTCAGTTCATTGTCTTCCGCGATTTTATGGGTAGCTTCGCACATCAAATTATTTCCCATTTTTCCAGAAAAGAAATCTCCCAAAGTTCCCTCTGTTTTGTTATCTTCATCGTCATCTTTTGGATCATATGAATTAGAATTATCCACGTTACCGTCAGAATGGCATCCCGGATCTTTTTCATCAATCAATTCATCTTTGTCGTTATCAATGTCATCGGAACATTGATAAACTTGCGCTATATTTCCATTCTTAACATTTGTATTGTTGGCTGATTTATTTCCAAGTACAGCCATAATAATTACGATCGTTAACACAACCCCGCCAATTATTAGTATTTTTCTATTCATATTATTTTTATTAGTTAATTATATATACATAATATCACGAAAAATGCTTTAAAACAATTTCAAACATTAGCAACAAAAAACTATAGTTTGTTCAATGCCTCTGGCTTGAACCAATTATTTCTTTCGTGTTTTATTTACGAATTATAGAAAAGCCCCATTTTATTTAATCCACTTAAAAGTTTCTTCAAATAATTTTTGTTCAGTTCCTTCTTCAATAAACCCATGAGTTGCACCATCTATGATTACAGATTTATTTTGTGCTTTAATTTTATTTAGATAAGGTTTCCACAATTCATGTTTATCAGACTTTCCTGCAAATATAATTTTACATGGAATAGACAATTTTTCAACTAAATAATTTAAATCAGCAGACATCCATTCATCGACCATTGTTTTACTAACAAGGAAATCCATGTCCCAATGGAATATATATGTATTCAAGTTAGAATCGTAAGTTGCTTTTTTATCTTCAATCTTTTTGAAGGGTGTAGTTGGATCCCATAAAATTATTTTTGTAATATTTGATAAATCAGTATTTAAAATTACTAATGGACCAAAACTATGTCCAATCAAAATAAGTTCATCGTATTTATCTTTAAAATTATCAATGATTAATCTTAAATCTTTTGAATGGGTAGTAATACAACTTTCTGCCAATGATCTAGCGTGGATATTTCTTGAATAAAAATCAAACCTAAATGTGTCAAATTTTTTCTTATTGAAAAATGGAACTGCATTAAAATAATGGTGTTCGTCTTTGTTACCTGTAAATCCATGAACAAAAATTATTAATCTTTGATTATTATTTGAGTCAAAAGTTCCATAAATAATGTGATTATCATCAGTGTTTAATTGGGTTTCTTTTCTCATAGTAATATAAATGCTTAGAGATTTAAATAGTTTGCTTTAAGGGGCTTTTCTTTTTCTTTTGTTTTTAAATATCACGAATATTATTTGCTTGGGAAACTTTGAGAACTGTTTACAAAACAGTTCTCGCAATCAGTTTTCGCGGTAGAATTTTATTATTTCTATTCAATTATCCTATTTCCAGTTTCTTCTATCATCTTTCTTATTTCTAGCATCATTTTTTCTTTATCATCAAGCCCCTTTTCTATTTGTTGATAAGAGCCATGGAGTATGTGAAAATGAAAATTAGATAATCTATTAGAGATGCTTGATATTTTATATTTACCTCTTGTTTCTACGATCGTAATTTTATCTCCATTTATATTTACAAATCCATTTTCCGTTTCTTCAAATGAACTTTTAGATAGTTCCGCAATTTTTTCAGAAGCCTCTTTTAATTCTTCAAAACTCAATTCTTCAAAATCTATTTTTTCTGGATTTTCGTTTTGATTTTCTGGTGGTAATTCGTGCATATTGTTATTGTTTAAATAATAAAAAATTTGTTTTTCTATCTATTTTATTATATTGTATATATAATGATGACAATTGGCAAATAAAGAATACAGTATGGTAAATTCTAAAAAAATCAAAATCAAAACGTCACAATCAAACCAAAGAATAGACAAATTTTTGGCTGGTTTTTGCGCAGAAAAATCAAGGGCAAGTTGGCAGAAAATGATTAAGAATGGGGAAGTTTTGGTGAATGGTAAAGAAATAAAGCCGGATTATATTTTGAAGGAGGATGATGAGGTGGAGATTTTAAAAATCATTTCAAAAATCCCCCTAGCCCCCTTTTCCAAAGGGGGAAAAATTTCTGAAATAGAAATTATTTATGAGGATAATGATGTAATTGTGATAAATAAGCCAGCGGGGGTTCTGTCGCAAAGAGCTGAATCTAGCAAAGCGCCGGCTGTCTCTGATTTTTTGGTTAAATATTATCCGAAAATAAAAGAAGTTGGCGAAGATGAACAGAGGTATGGAATAGTCCATCGTTTGGACAAAGACACTTCGGGAGTTATAATTGTCGCTAAAAACAACAAAAGTTTTGAATTTCTTAAAAGCCAATTCAAAAACAGAAAAGTTCAGAAGACATATACGGCATTGGTCTATGGAACCGTAGAGCCAAAAGAGGGGATTATAGACTTAAAAATCGGAAGATCAAAAACCAGACCCAATATGCAAACTGTGATAGACACAAAGAAAAAAGCGGATATAAAATCAAGAGAAGCGCTATCGCTTTATAAAACAGTTAAAAATTACGAAAATTACACATTGCTTGAAGTTCAGCCAAAAACAGGAAGAATGCACCAAATAAGAGTTCACCTGAAAGCTTTAGGATTTCCCGTTGTTGGCGATAAAAAATATTTTTTCAAAAAATATCGTAATATTGAGCCAAAACTGGAAAGACAATTCTTGCACGCCGGCAAATTAAAAATAAAACTGCCAAACGGAGAGATAAGCACTTTTAAATCAAAACTACCGAAAGATCTAGAAAAGTTTTTAAATAAAATAAATAGCTAACAGAATCTAAAAAGCTAAGAAGCTACAACCTAAAAAGCTAACATCTTGACTAATTTAAGTTTATAAAGTAGTATAAAATACGTGAAGTAAAGTATATAATTTATAATACAATCAAGAGTTATTTATAATTCCTGATTCATAATTCATAATTCAATTAAATATGACAGTAACACTACAAGAATTTAATCATAGCAATACGAGAACAGACCTGCCGAATATAAAGCCTGGGCATGTTGTTAAAGTTTATCAAAAAATTACCGAAACAAAAGGAATCGGGAAAAAAGCGGAAACAAAGGAGAGGATTCAGGTTTTTGAAGGCCTTGTTATTGGGAGAAAAGGAGGAACGGGAATAAACGCGACTATTACAGTACGCAAGATTTCCGGTGGCATAGGCGTTGAAAAAATTTTTCCGCTAAATACTCCAACTATAGAAAAAATAGAAATTATCAAAATCACAAAAACAAGGCGGGCAAAGCTTAATTATATGAGAGATAGAATAGGAAAAGCAACCAAACCAAAAGGAGAACTGGCGAACGAAGAAGACAATAAACCACAGACAAAAAAAGTTGAAGAAAAAACGGAAGATACAAAAGAAGACAAGACAGAAAATGTAGAAGAAATTAAAACAGAGAAAAAAGAAGAGAAGGCAACAGAAGAAATTGAAACAGAGAAAAAAGAAGAGGAAGTTAAAGAAGAAAACACAGAAGATATTGAAAACAAAAACGAAAAAGTAGAAGTCGGGAGAGAAAAGATAGAAAAAAAAGATGACAAATAATAACAAGCTTGTGTTGGGTATTAGAAAACTGACTAAGAGCAAATCTTGCATTTTAACATGTTAAAATGTTAGTATGTTTATATGTTAAAATGATTTGCCGAGGTGGCGGAATTGGTATACGCGGCAGGTTGAGGGCCTGTGCTCATTTTGGGCGTGAGGGTTCAAGTCCCTCTCTCGGCACAGAATCATATAAACATTTTAACAAAAAACTTTTAAGTCTCTATTGGAAATTTTCCAGTTTTTTGATGTTAATATGTTAAAATGTTTGTATGTTAAAATGATTTGGGCGCTTAGCTCAGTTGGCTAGAGCATCTCGTTTACACCGAGAGGGTCGGGGGTTCGAATCCCTCAGCGCCCACAGAAATCGCAAAACGCGTAACTTATAACGTATAACGCAAAAATTTTAACTGGCCTTTTTGCTCCGTTTTGCGTTGTGCGTTACACGTTATACGCTCCTCGCCGAGGTAGCTCAGTTGGTAGAGCAAAGGACTGAAAATCCTTGTGTCGGCGGTTCAAGTCCGCCTCTCGGCACAAAAAATAGTTAAGATTATAATTGATAACGAAGTAGAGATAATGTTAATTATATTTTTTGTGATATTCTAACAATATGAGAGTAAACTTTAGAAGGTATTTTCTATATTTGTGTAGATGGCAATTAAGCACACCTGTTTTAGCAGTAGTACTTGTTTGGTTGTCAACTTTTAATAAGTGGACTGCGGTAATTATTGCCAATTTAATTGGAGGATTAATCTTTTTTTGGGTTGACAGATTTATTTTTAAATCAAAATTACTATCTGCTCAATGGGAAATTAAAGATAATATAAAATGTTCTGACTGCGCAGAAATTGCAAGAGGATATAGACTTGTAAAAACATCAAATTATGATAAAAGCGAAGACAAAATGCCAAAATTTAGATGTGAAAAATGCTCCAAGAAAAAAACTAAGCTATTAAGAACTAAAGGCATAAAAGTATAAAATTTTTTCAAATTAAAATATACAACAATAAATAAAATTCTAAAATACCTGACTTTATACGACATATTCTTTTTAGGGGGATTCGGATTGTTATCTCCTATCTTTGCAATATACATAAACGACGAGATTTCAGGAGGATCGATATTAGCGGCAGGAACTTCCGTTACAATATATGTCCTAACAAAAGCTATAATCCAAATTCCGACAAGCAAATATACAGACAAAGAAGATGGAAACAAAAGAGAGTTTTGTACTATGCTAATAGGTTCTATAATAATAGCTTTAGTTCCATTATTTTATTTAGGAGCAACAAATATAATGGAGATTTACTTAATTCAGTTTATTTTTGGCGTAGGACATGGACTTAGCTATCCAGGGTGGATGACTATTTTCTCAAAATTTATAGAAAAAGGCAAAGAAGGATATAGATGGAGCTCTTATAACACTTATGTTACGCTTGCCACGGCTTCTACCGCAATGATCGGTGGATATATAGCGCAAAGCTTCGGATTTAAATTTGTTTTTATTTCTCTTTTTATTTTTATTATAATGTCTATAATATTAATTTTAAAAATGCATAAATATATAACAAGAAAAATTTAATATGTTTTATGCTATTATTAAACCTTACTCAAAAAAATACCAAAAAAAACAAAAGATTAACATTTTTGAATAAACATTGTATAATTAAAATATAAATAGCATTGCGCTATTATTAATAAACATAAAATAAAAAAGTGAAAAATGAATCACTATCAGAATCTATGCCAAAACTAATAATGACTATTACGATCATGGTTTTAATCGGAGCTTTATTCGGCATGTTGGGATATTATCTGGGAAGCGAAAATGTCACAAAAAATACGCCAGCAGACATAAAATATCAAAAAGATCAGTTGGACAAAATAAATGAAAAAGAAGTGGAAAATAATAAACAAGAAGACATAGACTTCTTAGAAAAAATTGCTGATTGGGAAACTTATAAGAATGAAGAGCTTGGGTTTGAGTTTAAGTATCCAAAAGACACTGTTTTAGCGGAAAATCCTAAATTTTATAAGCCAGGCGCTTTCCATGTATATACGAATGATATATTTGAGATAAATATACCTATGGGATTTGAAACAGATAATCTTTTGAAAGATAAATCTGCTTTAGAAAATAATGATCCTACTGTTAATTTTGGCTTTGCTATAGCTGATTCATATGAAATTATAGATGATCCCGAAATATTAGGCAAAAAGTTTACAATCTTGCGTCAGCTTGAAGTGTGCAATGTGCAATTTACTCGCGAAGCTTTAATTTATAAAGATAATCATCTGATTAGATTACATTGGCAATATGACAATATTAATGAAATTATTAACAATAATTCTGATTATTTTACAACAAACAGCGCTTCATGCGGCAATTCAAAAGTATGGAAAGATGAAAATAATTTTTATAAGGATTTAGTTTCAAGTAAAACAGATGCTATTAGTCAAAAATGGTTTAATGATTTCAATCAAATTATCTCTACTTTCAAATTTACAAATACAGACGAAACTGCAAATTGGATAACTTACAGCAATGAAAAATATGGATATAAAATAAATTATCCGAGTGAAGCTCAGATTACACTAGAAAAAAACGACGAAATTCGTATTGATCTTCCACCTATTAATTCAAAAACTGGTTTCTCAGATAAATATATAATCATAAAGAATAAAACGAATGAGATATGCTCAAACCCAATGTCAACAATAATTAAGAAGGTAAGTGATATTAATTTAAATGGCATAATATTTATAAAAGAAATTGGCTCAGAAGGCGCGGCTGGTTCAATTTATGATTCTATTAGTTATTCAAAAAAAAGAAACTTCAAATGCTTCAGCTTAAATCTTGTTATTCGCTCAAACGGATCTTCTGAGATTAATATAGAAAAAGAATCAGAAATTCCAGAAGACATGCTTTCAACTCTTAAATTTACAGAATCAGACAAAACTGCCGATTGGACGACTTATAATGGAAGTAAAATTAAAATTGGATCTGCTTTTTCGTTTAAATATTCTCCAAAAATTTGGGACTTAGAAGAAATTAATCTTGTTCATAAAAAACTTGATAAATGCATATTCTCGCCAGGAGTACTTTGGAGAAATAGACTTGTTAATGTAATAAGTTCTGAAAATATTAGTTTTGGCGACTATAAAGCAAGAAAAGTAAAAATTGGCATTAAAAATAATGCTTCAAGCATAGATTATTATTTTGATTCAGAAACATCTACAGTTTTCAGCCTTTCTATGCCAGAAAATGAAAAAGATAAAACAATTTGCGAAGAAGACACTGAAGCAATACTTAATACAATTTCCTTTTAATTTGTTTTTATTTAAGACTGTTGCTATAAAATAAAAAATGCTAGTTTAACTAGCATTTTTTATTTTGAGCGGATGACCGGAGTCGAACCGGCGACCTTCTCCTTGGCAAGGAGACGTTCTAGCCACTGAACTACATCCGCATTGCCTATGTACAATAGCATAATTTTACATTTTTGCAAAAGTTTTTAGGTTGTAGCTTCTTAACTTCTTAGGGGTGAAATGCGTAGGAATCTAAGAAGCTAAAACCTAAGAAGCTAAAAAGCTAAACCCTTGACACAATACTATAAATATGCTAGACTTTTGTGTGAAGTTCCTTTTTAAGGAATTTTTTAATTGGATAAAATATTTTATGCGTAAATCTTTTACTAATACGGGCCTTGAAGAACCTCCGCTTATTATCGTGTCAACTTTGGCTATAATAAGCATAATTATGCATCTGGTGTTTCCACAGTATGCCATAATTGCAAAAACAAATAAAGACATAAAGACTAATACAAGCCAAGAAGGTTCTTTTAATCTTGAAAGCCCGGTTTTAATTGATCAAGAAGAAAAATCAGAAGATAAGCCTAAAACCAAAGAAGAGCCTAAACAGACAGGAAAAGTTTTGGCTGTACAGATAGAAAACGATACTAAAAAGGAAAATATAGAAAAAAACAGCAAAATAAATGAAACTGAAAAAGCAAAAGTAAAAAGTAAAAAATTAGTTCTAGTAACAGCATATTCTTCAACAGTTGATCAGTGCGATTCTACTCCATTTATCACAGCGAACGGAACTCATGTTCATGATGGAACAATTGCCGCTAATTTTTTAAAGTTTGGCACAAAGGTGAAATTCCCATCTCTTTATGGAGATAAAGTATTTATTGTTGAAGACAGAATGAAAAGCAATTATAAAGTTGATATTTGGTTTCCGACCAGGCAAGAGGCAATAAATTTTGGAGCAAAAAGAGTTGAGATGGAAATACTATAGAGTAAACAAAAAACTGACTTCCGTTACAGAAAGTCAGTTTTTTTATGGAAATGGCTTGAATTATGAATTAAGAATCATGAAGTAAGGGCTTTAGCCCGAATGTGTAGTAATATCTAATTAGGAGTTCCATAATTTGTTCGCTCCAGTCTCCTGACTGGAGCGTTTTGTGATTTCACAACGGGCTCCATTCAGGAGAATGGAGCCAACAGCAGAATTCTTAACATTATTTTCTACAAACTATCTTCACTAAAAACCGATGTATTCTCAAAAGCGGTTTCGGCGCCTCCAAACTAAAATGATGCGATATTGTTTTTAATTCAAAATAGATCAAAGAAAAGAATCCTATAAAAACAAGCGCGATATTAACAAATCTAAAAATCAAACTAAAAGTAAACCCGTTGCTTTTGCCAAGTCCAAAAAAATCAAAAATAAAAGTAAGTGCCATTTCAAAGCTTCCGAGAGATCCAGGGATTGGGATAAAATTAGCTAAGGTCAATAAAAAGAAAATAGACGCGGTTTGAACGATTCTAATTGTTGAACCTAGATAAAAGATAACAATCCAGATGATCATTAAATAAAGTAAAAGTTCTAAAATAGACAAGGCAAACGCTTCAATAAATACTTTTCTTTTCTTTTTAAAAAAATGCGAAATCATTTTTTCTGTCGCATCTATATTTTCTTCTCTAGATTTTATAAATTTTATTTTGTCTAACTTTATAGTCTTTATGAAAAACATAAAAAAGCCGTCTCCGTCGGAATTTTTATTTAACACTCTGGAATAAAAAACATAGAAAACAAAAATCATCAATGCAATTATAGTGCCGAAGCCGTAAAAAATTTCCGCTGGCAGGGAAGAATATTCAACTAAAAATAAAAATCCTATTATCATAAACAGGAAGATAGTGAAAAAATAAATTGTTTGGTCAATAACCACGGAAGCAAATGATTTCTCCCAGCCGCAGTTTGATCTTTCCTTTATCATATACGCTCTGACTGGTTCTCCGCCGACAAGCACGGAAGGGGTAATATAACTAACTAAAAATCCCGCGAGCTTTGCTCTTAAAACTTTTAAAAAACTCACCTTGCAATTCTGCGATTCAAGAATAATTTTCCATCTAAATGAACCGACGATGGCAATAGCGATAAAATTTATCAAAAACACGGCAATAATTATCTGAATTGGAAAAGTGGAAATAATTTTCAGAACATCATCAACGCCTGCCTGTTGTCCAGTAAATAGAAACAACAACAGTCCTAAAATTAGAGATGCTAAAAAAAATACTTTTTTCATTTTATGAAATATAAAATCTTAATATTGACTATGTAATATAGTGCCGAGGGAGGGACTCGAACCCTCATGAAGTATAAATTTTTGTGGTCCAGGTGGGAGTCGAACCCACACGCCGATTAGGCACGACATTTTAAGTGTCGCGTGTATACCAGTTTCACCACTGGACCGAATTCATATAAACATATTAACATTTTAACATACTAACAAAATTCTGAAATCTCAACATGTTTAAATGTTTATATGTTAAAATGTTAGTATGATTTTGAGGCCTGGATCGGATTTGAACCGATGTACGCGGTTTTGCAGACCGCTACCTAACCACTCGGTCACCAGGCCATATTCTACTAAAACGATTTTAAGCCTTAAGCATATTTAAAGCTAGCACAAAAATTATTGAGGGTCAATATAACAATGAATCATGAATTTTGAATCTGGAATCTGGAATCTGGAATTCAAGATTCTAAATTCCGAGTTCTGCTTGTTCTACTTTTTCTTCTTTATTAATCACTATCTTGTCCTTTTTTATCATTTCTAAAACTCTCGGTATTCTTTTAAAATCTTTTTCCAAATCTTCTAACAATCCATTTCTATACAAAGCTGCGGCAGGATGGTAAATCGGATAATAAACCTGCATGTTTCTTCTTTTCGGCTTGCCATGATCAATAGAAATCTTTTGATTCGGCAAAAATCTATCCATTGAATACCGGCCTAGTAAAACAATCAGTTTTGGTTTTATTATTTCAATTTGCTGATCAAGCCAAGGCCTGCACGCTTCGACTTCTTCTGGCAGGGGATCACGATTGCCCGGCGGACGACATTTGATCACATTGGCGATATAAATGTCTTCTCTTTTAAGATTTATGAGGGCCAGTAGCTTATCTAACAACTTTCCTGCCGCTCCGATAAAAGGAACTCCTTGCTCATCCTCTTTTTGCCCAGGCCCCTCGCCGATAAACATAATGTCAGCTTTCGAACTTCCTTCGCCAGGCACAACATTTGTGCGTGTTTTTGAAAGAGAACACTTTTCACATTTTAATATTTGATTGTTTAGTTCTTCTAAAGTCATAATTCATTTTAACATTTAAGCATATTAACATTTTAACATATTTTAAATCACAAAAATAATATAAATTCCAATACTTTAATATTCAATTTATTAAAAGCGCCGATATCAAATTTTAAAAAGACAGACAAAGGATCTTGTTAAAATGTTAGCATGTTTATATGTTTATATGATTATTCCCACCTAATACCAATATCAAGTCCTTTTTCAGACTTTCCAATCAAGCCAGATTCTTCGCTCAGTTTGTAATCTCCATTAATATAATCAACAAACATCGGGTCCTCAGAAAAGTTATTATCTTCCATCACACACTTGCCGAAACAAACAAAATTATTTTTATTGTTCCAAATATTATTATATTTTAAAACAATATCCTTGCTTTCTTCATCTACATTTATGCCGGCGCACAGATCGCATATTCCGCTATCCGTTATAATATTATTTGAAATCTTCGCAGAAGAATCTTTGATATATATCCCAAAAGTAGCGCCAAGATAAGTTTTATAGTGATTATTATAACTTATTGTATTGTGATTAATTATAGCTGATGCTTGATATAGATCAATCCCAATTTTATTATCAGTTATTAAATTATCGATTATAATCGGCTTACTTAAAACAGAAACTGAAGAAGAAAAGGAGTCCG
>JAGLXN010000033.1 GCA_023132875.1 Candidatus Parcubacteria bacterium | reverse complement strand
TCGGACTCCTTTTCTTCTTCAGTTTTTTCTTCAAATTTATCATTTTCTACAATAGCCAGTTCATTAGAACCAACTAAACTCACTCCCTTTTTCATCACTATATTCTCTTTATACTCTCCAACAGCAACCTCCACAGTATCTCCAGCTTCAGCATTATCAATCGCCAGTTGGATTAATTCGTAATCTTCCGGAACTTTTATTATTTTAGGAATTTTAATGCTTTCTCTGAGTTCCACTATTTTATTAACTGGCTGAAAAATCTTTTCTTTTTTGATTCCAAACAAATCATTCCCAAGCTTAGCAAAAAAACCTAAGGATTGGGTGATGCTAAATTTTTGTTTTTCGCTACTATTATTATCAATAATATCATCAACAAGGACCGTTTGCGAACTGTAATTTTTTAAATCTTCCAACTCATCATCATTATCAACTTGCATGTTTTTAAATCCGCCACTGCTAAATTCTTCCAATAAGCTTTTTCCATCTTGCTTGTTTTGCTCATTTTTCTGAAACGCAAAAACAGCTCCGCTTAAAATAAGCAAAAATAAAATTGACATTAAAATTATTTTTTTATTTATTTTTAGAATCTTTTCTGACATATATTTTTTTTAAAACCTCTAGATCCTTTCTATCTCTCATGAAAGGCGTTTCAATAATAAAATCCAAGTTTTTCAGTCGCGGTTCATTAATAATCGCTTCAAATCCTTCTATTCCTATTTTACCATATCCAATATTTTCATGCCTATCAATGTGCGATCCTAAATCAACCATAGAATCATTGCAATGAATAAGTTTTAATCTTTTTAACCCGATTATTTTATCAAAATCATCAAAAGTTTTTTTGACTGCTTTTTTGCTTCTTAAATCGTAGCCGGAAGCAAAAGCATGAGCAGTATCAAAACACACACCCAAGCTGTCTTTAGAAATTTCTTTTTCGACTTCTTTGGTAAAATAGGCGATTTCTTCAAAATTATCTCCCATAATATTCCCAGATCCGGCAGTTATTTCCAAAAGTAATACTAATTCCCCCCTGATAAGGGGGGTTGGGGGGTTAAAAACTTTCACTAATCCTCTAACCAACTTTTCCCGCGCTTCTTTTTCTCCTAATTCTTTAGCGCTTCCCAAATGAGTTACAACCGCTCTAGCTCCTAATAAATCCGCTGTTTCTAATTCTTTTCTTATCGCTGAAATGGAACCATAATAAATTCTATTATTAGCCGAAGCCAAATTTATGTAGTATGGAGTATGGATGTAATAATTTTTCAGATTATATTTTTGGCAATATTTTTTGAAATTATTTACAGCACTCTTTGTAATTTCTTTTGCCTTTCCTCCCTGCGGAGATCTGGAGAACATCTGAAAACACTCACACCCGATTTTGTGAGCTCTTTCCGGAGCTTTTTCAATACCCCCGGCAATTGAAATGTGCGCGCCAAATTGCATTTATTTTATTTTTTTATATTTTCTAATAAGCTTATGCACGCGATCTTTTATTTTTTCCATATCTTTTTCATCATCTGAAATTTCTATAAGTTCCTTAAAAAAAGAGTCGACTCTTGGATAATTTCCATTTCCGCTTTTTATATACTTTAAATGGCTTTCTTTATAGGTATTTATTCCTTTGATTGGAATTTCAGAAGGTTTCTCGTTATAATATAAGCACATCTTAAACACCCAAAATTCAAAAATATGAGATTCTAACAGCCCTTCTTTAAAAAACAAAAATTCATTGGTAAACAAATTCCAAAATCTAAAATACCAAGTATCTACTTTTTTCTGAGTAGCGCATTCCGCGGCTTCAATTATAAGCAAGTCGTATTCCTTCGTAAAACAATTTAAAACATTTATTAAATTTGAATTGCGGCTTACATCAACTGATTTGGATATTTTTCTGATTTGAATATACGAAAATATAACACCGAACGTAATCGCAATGCTCGACATTATTTCCGCGTAATATTTTAAAATGTCATTCATAAAATTAATTTATTTGAATTGCCTATATCTTTCAATAAGCCGATGAACAAGATCCTCTATTTTTTCTTCGCTTTTCTCTTCTTCGGCAATTTTTATAAGTTCGTGATAAAAAGAATCGGTTTTTGGATAACTTTTATTTCTATTTTTCATATACTTTAAATGGCTTTTTTTATAAGTTTTTATTCTTTTTATAGGAATATCAGTTGGTTTTTCGTTATAATATAAACATAATTTGAAAGTCCAAAATTCAAAGATTAGCGGATCAAGAATTCCCTGATAAAAAAACACAAATTCGTTTGTATACAAATTCCAGAGCCGAAAATACCAGACATCTACTTTTTTTTGCGCATCGCAATTACATACTTCAACCATTAAAGAATCGTATTCTTTCGTAAAACGCCCGAGAACTTTTATAAAATTTGACTTTCTATTTATCTCAATTGATTTAGACATTTTCTTAATCTGAAAATAAGCAAACACCACCCCGAATATAATTGCCAGACTAGTTGCTATATCTAAAAAATCTTTCAAAATACTGCTCATAATGATTTAGGTTTCTAGGTTCTTATTTAAAATTCCCGGCCCAAGGCTGGTCCGCCTTGGGCGGAAAAATTCTATGTTCAAGATTCAATTATCTTTATTCGCTTTTGAAATCATCTCGCTTATTTTTGCAACATTGTTTTTCAAATCTCCATTCATCTCAAATCCAGACGCGAGTTTATGCCCGCCCCCTCCAAGACTTCTGGCAATGCGAGAAACATCAATACCATTATATTTCTCACTTCTAAGGCTTCCTCTTATTTTGCAATCTTCAAATTCCGTTAAGAGCAAAGAGAATTTCGCGTCGCTAACTGTATTTATGACATTTACAAGACCAGAAAGATCATCTTCTTTTGCCCCAAAATCTTCTATATCTTTCCTGCTTACATAAGATACTGCCATACCCGTTTTCGGATCTGTCTTAATTCTGCTTAAAGCTATTCCCCAAAGTTTGATGGCAGCCATACTTTTACTGCTAAATATATTTTTTGCAATTTTATCCACTCTTGATCCTTTTTTCATAAATTCCGCCGCCGCCTCCAAAGACTGTGGATCTGTATTGCTATGCTGGAAACCGCCGGTATCCGTAAAAATTCCTGTCAAAAGACAATTAGCAATATCTTTTGTAATTTCCATATCCGCATTTTTCAAAAGTTCATATACTAAAACTGCCGTTGAAGACACTTTAGCATCTATAATAAAAATACATTTTTCATAATAATCGCATTCCGTTTCACTTTTTGGATGATGGTCAATAATTAAAAGCCTGTCAAAAGAAGAGGCCGCTTCTTTAATATCAGCTAGTCCAGTTCTATTAAAAAGAGCGCAGTCCAATAGAATAACTAAATCATATTTTTCAGGAATGGTTTGATTTTTAATTTTTGAAACATTCGGCAAAAACCCAAAAACATCTGGGACAGCGTCTTTTGAAAAACATTTAACGTTTTTTCCTATATTTTCAAGAGCTTGCGCCAACCCTAAAACAGACCCGACAGCATCCCCGTCTGGATTTTTGTGGGTTAAAATTAAAATATTATTGCTAGATTTTATTAAATTGACTGCTTGTTGCATTGGATTGGAATTACGAATCAGGAATTACGAATCAGGAATATTTACAAATCCATGATTCTTAATTCATAATTCATAATTCATTTTTCTTGATCAACTCATCTATTTTTCCCACATATTCCCCGCTTTCGTCAATTACAAACTTGATTTTCGGTAGTGGTTTCATAAAAAGCTTTTTGTTAAGAATTTTTTGTATAAAATAGATATTTTCTTTCAGGATTTCCTGAACTTCTTCTTTTTTTTCAAAAGGAAGAACACTTATAAAAACATCCGCGTAGCGGAGATCTTTGGAAACTTCTGCTTTCATAACAGTTACCATAATACCTGCTGGAAAATTTATTTCCGACAAAATTATTTTCCCTACTTCCTGTTTGATAAGTTTGTTAACTTTTAATATTCTTTGAGTCATGAAATTACATTGTTACATTGTTACATTGTTAAATTGTCATTATAATTCCACTTTCTTATACTTATAAATTTTAACGAAAAATACCATTTATTGAGACAAATTAGATTTATACTCAACAACAGACACACTAGTTTCCGCAAAAATAAAAAACAATGAAAATTATTTTAGCAAGCCAGTATAACAATACAACAATTTAACAATGTAACAATTTAATCTAAATCTTCCTCTTTACTTCCTCTTCTTTATAAGCGTTAATCACATCTCCATTTTCAATAATTACATTTCCTTCAAAAGTTATGCCTGCGTCGTTTCCTTTTTTTACCTCGCTAACCGCTTTTTTATTTGCCTGAAGCTCTTTAACTGTTCCTTCACCTATTTTTTCTCCATTTCTTATTATTTCAAGCAAAGATCCTTTTTCTATCTTTCCACTTTCAACTTTCGCGCCCACTATCATATCAACTTTTTTTGCCGCTTTTTTTCCTGATTTGAAAATCGCAATTACATTCAAAGTTCCCAAGTCCGTTCGGACAATTTCCGGCTCAAGAATAGAAGTAAGCTCTTCTTTTATTTTATCCACCAGCTCATAAATAATTTTATATATTCTAATTTCTATCTTTTCTTTTTCCGCGAATTTTTCTATGACAGAATTTACAGAAACATTAAAACCGATAATCTTTGCTCCTGAAGAATGCGCCATTTTTACATCAGTTTCAGTTATGTTTCCGACTCCCATTTTGAGTATTTGAACAGCAACATCTTCCGACTCTATTGATTCCAAAATTTGCGTTATAGCCTCTAAAGATCCTTTTGTGTCCGCTTTTAGAATTATATTAAATTTTTTCATTTTGTGTGATTTGACAAGTTCTTTTATTTTGGCCGTACTAATTACCTTGCTTCCCGCTTCTTCTCCAGTTTGAATTTTATCAAACTCTTTTGCTCTTTTTTCGGCAACCAGACGACTAGTCTCGCCAATCAGAAAAGCGCCCACTTTTGGAACTTCATTCAATCCCATCACGGTAACAGGCATAGAAGGAATGGCCTTATGAACTTGTTTCCCGTTAAAATTTTCCATTCTTTTTATTCTGCCCCAAATAGACCCAACACTAACATAGTCTCCTTCTTTAAGTGTCCCATTTTGAATCAACACCACTGTCACCGGACCAATCTGAGGATCCAAATGCGATTCAATAACAAATCCTTCCGCGGGACAATTCGGATTAGCTTTTATTTCTTCCATATCTGAAGCTAATATTACCATATCTAATAATTCATCAATTCCTTCTCCCGTTTTTGCGGAAATATTTACGCAAACTGTTTTTCCTCCCCAGTCTTCAGAAGTAAGATCAATTTCAGCAAGCTCTTTTTTGACTTTCTCAATATTTTTTTCAGGCTTATCAATTTTATTAATTGCCACTAGCACGGGAACTCCCGTCTCTTTGACAAATTTTACAGCTTCTATTGTTTGAGGCTTAACACCATCATCAGCCGCAACAACAATAACCGCCAAATCAGTAATATATGCTCCTCTTTCCCGCATTGAACGAAAAGCTTCGTGTCCGGGAGTGTCTATAAAAGTTATAATTTCTCCTTTCTTCTTAACCTGATAAGCGCTTACATTCTGAGTAATTCCTCCAGACTCTTCTTTTGCAACATTCGTCTGAAGAATTTTATCAAGTAGGGTCGTCTTTCCGTGATCAACATGCCCCATCACAACAACAACAGGAGGTCTTTTTTTCGCTCCAGCGCCAAAATTCTTTTTCATTTGCTGTTTTCTTTTTTCACCCACCGATTCTGTTTTTTTCAGCTCAAATCCAAAAAAATCCGCAACAATTTCAGCGGTATCAAAATCAAGAGCTTCATTTATATTAGCAAAAATTTTGTTTTTTATAAGCTCGGAAATAAGGTCTGTCACCTTCACATTCATCTTTTCCGCCAAATCCTTCACGATTATATTCTCAGAAATTTCAAGAACGATTTTTTTTTCTTCTATTTTATTTTTTTCTGTTTTAGTCATTTGTTATAAATTGTTATAATTATTGAATTGCTAAATTGTTACATTGTTAAATTGTCATTCTGTCCAAAAGTATTTCGGGATAGAATAACAAAATTCTTGATTCATAATTCATAATTCATGATTCCATATTTGCTATCTTTATCGCTTCCTCTTCCTCTTTACTCAGCTTATATTCGGATTTCCCTTCTACGATTTGTTTTGAATAAACTTTTACGCCATCTCTGGAATAAAGACTTAGTATAATAGCACCGCTAAGATATTTGTCAAGAAGAGCAATCGCGAAACTCTGATTCCCGCCAACATCTCCGAAAGGATTAAACCTGACAACTCCAACTTTTTGAACACACTTAGCCATATTTTCTCTTATTTTTATATTATCTTCAATCAGCTTTTTAATTTCTCCGTCAACCTCGTTTGTCTTCTTAATCTGTTTATATATAATTTCTTCCAAATCCTTAGCCTCGCTGTTAGCAAAAAAACTGCGCGTTCTCTTTTTGATTTTACTCAAATTATAATTAAGATAAACATTCCATATAAAAAAAACAAGCAGAACAACACCTGTTAAAATTATAACTGCTTCCTGATTTTGATTTATAAAATTTATTACATCTGTCATTATTAAGATTTGTTAAGAATAAAACAAAAAAGCTATTATGAAACTATTTCTATAATAGCTTTTACGCTTAGATAAGTCAATGATATATCATATAAACATAAAAACATACTAACATTTTAACATGTAAACATTTTAACAAAATTTTATACTCAATGTAGAACTATATTATTAAACCCTATTTGCGCAAAAACACAAAGTGAAATTCAAAAAACAATACAACAATGTAGCAATACAACAATTTAATTAAAACATTCCAAAAAAGACGGCCGAATATTCTAAATGATACAAATCTAAGTCTAGTGTTAAGGAGAGAGGTTTTTTCGTTTTTTATGATTACATAATAAACGAAAAACACCAGTCTTAGATCAGATTAGAACAAATTCAGCTGTCTTTTTTGAAAAATAATTATTTTTTTGCTTTAATTCCTCAAAAAACTCCAAGATATATAATACTTAGATATAATTAATAAAAATTAATTTTTAAGAATTTCAGCATAATTACTTTTGTTTTAATTAATCGTCATTGGCTCCATACTCCGTGTGAAGCCTTTTATGATTTTACCTCCGAACTTTCTCAAATTCAGAAGTTTTTTCAAGTTCACCTTTATGAAAGATGAAGTTGAAAAAAAGAAAAAGGGGTTAAAAAAAATTACCAGTAAGCTGCGATTTTTCCTGTCAATGGTGTCGGGAAACTCTTATCGTATCCCGTCCTGCCTCTGCGCACTTCTTGTACAGGGCACCATCCACACTGTTTTATAGTGTGATCACATGATACATACATGTACCAATGTGATGATTTTTTTTCGTAGCTTCTTATAGGTTTAAAACCGGGTATTCTACTACACCCGTTTTTATACTTGTCACAAACTCCCCCTGTCTGATCTTCCCGATCGGACAAATGCTCATCGGGAAACTGTTTGTGTACCCGCTCTATTGGGTGCCAAAAACCATAGCCGTCGTGCTTATGCACAGCGACTCCGTTTGCTATTCTTTCTTCACTCATAATTTCACCTCATTTTGACCCTTTCGGATCGGCCCTTATTTTAATGGAACTGAGGTGTGCAAACATCGTTCATGATAATTTCTATTCAGAACAACAAATAAATTATTTAAAATTAATAATCTATTCATTGTTCTGAATATTTTTTCTTCCCCTTTTTCAAAGAACATTTGGCGATGCTCATTCTTTATTGAAAAAATGATTTTCACACAATCTCTATATTTCTTTTTAAAACATAGAGGTTGATGTAAATGAGTTCGGGTATTATTGGTTTGACGGTGTTAATTGTAATTTCTACCGCAACCTCAACTCTCTCCTCTTTTACATCAATCTATATGCTTTTTTATTGTTGTTGGTTCCATACTCTGTGTGGAGCCTTTTGTGATTTTGCGAAAGAATTAATCACACTAACCTGCTTTAATAATTCCACTTTCTTATATTTATAGATTTTTACGAAAAGTATTATTTATTGAAATAAACTGGATTCCTCCCGAAAGCTTTCGGGAGGAATGACAAAAATAATTGGAATTATTTTAACAAAAAACGGCTAGGATTGCTTCTTTAAAAAGAGATTTCCTAACCGTTCTTTTATATAAAAAATCGGTTGGCACATTGCTTATTAGATCTATTTAAAATAATAGATCCTAATAACTCTCTCCTCAAAGAATTAAATATTCATTAAGTTTTTAAATTACTTTATCGTAACAAAATAGTCTAGCATACTTTTTAAAAGTTGTCAACCCCATTAGATAATTTTACAAGACTGCCTAATTGATATCAACTATCCTATATTGCTTAGGATAATTTATTTTCAGTATATTTTTTTGTAAAATTTCTAACGGGATCAATAGCAAGATTCTTAACAAACATCATCCCGATAATCAGCCAAAACATCAATGCTAAATCGTTTTTCCAATAAGTCGTATCAACAAGACCGTGAATTAAAATATAAATCATTAAAGCATTAATAATATTGTAGAAACAGGGCATTGCCCTGTTCCTACGGTTAAAAAACCAAATTAAAATCAAAACAAAGCCAACAAAGCCAATCAATCCTGTTTGCAGATAAAAAGCCAGAAATACATTGTGGGGCTGGGGAACCGCCCATTCAAGATACGGCTCGTCAAATTTTTCCGCGTAAGAAAGATATGTTTCCTGAAAAGTTCCCGGACCAATTCCAAAAAGGGGATTATCTTTTATAATTTCTCCCGTCGAGTTCCAAATCATCAAACGCGAATGAAAAGAAGAACGGCTGCTTGAATTTATTATTTGATCAAATTTATTTGAAGTTATAAAAATAAATCCAGCAAAAAGAAAGGAAAGCAGAATTATCAACAGTAATTTATCGCTAAAAAACTTGAATGTGAGCATTTTAGGAGTCCGACTCCGAAGATTCGGAGTCGGACTCCTAAAATGCGTGAAGCTTAATCTACTTTTCTTGTCATTTCCAACTGCCAGCAAATAAACAGCTCCCGCAAATACTCCTAAAAACGCGCCATAGGAATAGGTAAAAAATAATGTAATTGAAATAATCAATAAAAAAACGCTCAATACTAAATACTCAATACTAAATACTTTTCTATTTAAATTTCTTCTATTTAACAGAAAAAATAATGCGAT
>JAGLXN010000032.1 GCA_023132875.1 Candidatus Parcubacteria bacterium | reverse complement strand
ACAATATAACAATACAGCAATTTAATTTATCATAATCTCAGTCTATCAATAAATAAACAAAAAGAAAAGGGTATTTTACCATTTAGTTTATTGGAGAAAATCTTGCAAAAAGGCTCCACACGGGAGTATGGAGCCAACGAACGCGCAAGGAATAATTTTCTATTCCGTTTGATTTACGGTTGAGCTTTCATTTTGCATCTGATTCTGCTCTATTTCTAGTTTTTTTTCTGCACTCTTAAAATATGTTGCTAATAATATAGCCCCAAGAAGAAGTAAAAAACTTATTATTGGAAAAATTCTACTTTTTTTCATATTTATTAAATTGTTATATTGCTAAGGAATTTGAATACGAGCATTTCAACTTTATTCATTTGAAGTCAATAAGTCAACCATCATAAAAGCGCTGTCTTTTGAAGTCGCAAAAACTAATATGTCATTGTAAATAAAATAATCCAAAGCGGTTTCTTTATCTATTAAGCTAACATATTTTATTTCAACATTTCTATACCTTGTTGCTGATAAAGGAACAAACACATCTTCAAAATTTTTATCATCTATAAATAATGGCTTGAGAACACTGGTCATTTTTTTGTTTTTTGCCCCTTCTTGTTCCCATGATTCCATTATCACAGACATAGAATCTGCATTATTCACTTTTATGGCTAATCCATATCTAAGAGAGTTTTTATTTGCTTGAAACATAAACAAATTATAGTTATTTGTAGATATTTCTAAAAAGTTTTTTGGAAGATAATTTATATTGTCTTCAATATTAATTATACCGATAGTATCAAGAGCTTCTTCCAGTGTTAGAATATTTTTGTTTGTATTATTGTCAATTATAATCAGCTTTATAATTTTTATGTTTGTGCTGGAATCAAAAATTTCTTCAGCTTTTATTTTCAGCCATGTATCATTTCCTTTTAGACCATTTTTTTCAATTATTATTTCTTTTTCCAGATTTGAAAACTCTTCAAGTTCAATGCCAGTAACAATCGCGGGAGGAGCGGGAGGAGCGGGAGGTTTAATTTTTGAAACAAAATATAAAGCGCTTCCTGTTAATATAAACACAATACCTGCAATAAAAATAATTTTTTTCCAAGGCAAGGAAAACAATTTTATGTGATATTTTTGTATTATACTCTTTTTTAATTCTTTATATTCTTCTTCTTTTGTGGCAATCTTTTTCTGTTTTTTCATTTTTGCGGCATCTTCTAAGTCTTTTAATTCATCTTTCTCTTCTCTTAGTTTTATTCTTTTTGAAACAGAACTATAGAATTTTTGTTTTCCGTGTATTAATCTTTCATTAGGAGATACATAGTTTTTATCGTAGTAAGCTTTTTTTGATAAATTTTCTTTTTGAGACGCTTCCTTTTGTTCCGCATCTTTATTATCTTGCAATATTCCCGATCGGCTGGCTAATTCTTTTGTTTTACTGTCATCGTTTTCCATAATATCGGAAATTTTCTTTTTACTGCTAAGTGCGTTGATTTTTTCTGAATCACTGGTTTTTTTTAATTTTTCTGAAATATTCCCCCAAAAAGGTTTTTTCGGTTTTTTTATCGTTTGATTTTGCTGGATATTTTGTTTAGGTTTTTGAACTAAAGGGCTTGCCGTACCGCTAGCTGTATTTTTTTCTTTCGTGTTTTCTAAATCTACAGTTTTATTTTCTGGTTTTTCTTCAATGCTGGATTTTGGTTCTGAAATCCTGTGTATTAACTTTTTTAGTTTATCTATATCATCCGTATTTTTATCATCAACTTCTTTTTTTACAGGCTCGTTCGCGATTTCTTTTGATATATCTTCTTTCTTTATTTCCGATTCATTTTTGTTTTTGCCGGCAAGCTCGTCAACTATTTCTGTTTCTTTTGCTGTGACGTCTTTTCTTTCTAATTGTGATATAGCTGTCACCTCTTCTTTTTTTTCTGTCTTATATTTATCATCAGAGTCTTTATCTGTTTGGTCTGATATTTTTTTTATAAGCTCTTTCAGCTTATTGTCTTGATCGCTAATTGGTTTGATTAATGGTTTATTAGAGTCATTATTTAGAGACTCTGGAACCGTTTTTTCTTTTATCTCAGACTGTTTATCATCGGGTTCTGCCGGCTGTTGTTGCATATCAGAACGAACAGCCTGCAAAGTGTTGGGTTTGGCGGGTTGAGTTGAGTTTAATTGAACGGATGGCTGCTGTATTTTTTTTGCGGCAGTTTCGGATACTGATTTTTGCTGCTCATCTTGTTTAGTTGAATCGCTTTTTATATCTTTGAGGTCGTCACTCATTGTTCTTATTTTTGCGCCATTTTTCATAAGTGTTGTATTAAAGATTTAAGAATTTTACGCAATTTATAGTAACTAGCTACGCGTAATTTATAGTGATTAATAGTAACTAATTGTAGATTTTTACAACAAGTTACAACAAATTACAATGAATTATTACTAGTTATCATAAATTACCATTCAATTTAAATTCCATAATTCTAAGCCTTAAACTCCCTTGTGAGTCAAATTAATTCTTCCTTGTGAATCAATTTCTTTTACTTTAACTTTAATAGTATCTCCTATCTTTACAACGTCTTCAACTTTTTCAACGCGACCTTCTGCAAGCTCTGAAATATGAACCAGTCCGTCTTTGCCTGGAAGAATTTCCACAAAAGCTCCGAAGTCCATAATTTTTACAACTTTTCCTTGAAACATTTCTCCCGCGACAACTTCTCTGGTTAAGTTCTTAATCCACTCTTCGGCTTTGGCCGCCGCTTCTGAATCTTTGGAAGTGATCATCACTAACCCGTCATCTTCAATATCTATTGCCACGCCAGTTTCCGCGATGATTTCATTGATCATCTTTCCGCCCGGACCGATAACATCTTTTATTTTTTCGGGATTGATTTTCATTGTCGTAATTCGCGGTGCGTATTTGGAAAGATCAGCGCGCGATTCTGAAATTGCTTCATTCATTGTTTCTATAATTCTCATTCTTGCTTCCCTTGCTTTAGATAGAACCTCAGATACTATTTCCAAAGTTATCCCAGCGACTTTTACGTCCATTTGCATTGCCGTAATCCCCTTTTCTGTGCCAGCGACTTTGAAATCCATATCGCCGTGGTGGTCTTCATATCCCTGAATGTCGGTTAATATTTTGTGGTTTCCATTACTGTCAGAAATCAGTCCCATTGCGATTCCCGCTACCGGTCTTGGGATAAAAACTCCCGCGTCCATTAGCGCCAATGAACTTCCGCAAACGCTCGCCATTGAAGAAGATCCGTTTGATGATAATATTTCAGATACTAAACGAATTGTATAGGGAAATTTTTCTTTGTCAGCTGGAATTAATGGCTGTAGCGCTTTTTCCGCCAAAGCGCCGTGTCCGATTTCTCTACGTCCCGGTCCGCGCATTGGCGCGGCTTCACCAACCGAAAATGGAGGAAAAGTATAGTGATGCATAAATCTTTTTGTTCCTTCTTCTTCCATACTGTCTAAAGTTTGTTCGTCTCCCGGCGAACCTAAAGTCGCCACGGTCAAGGCTTGTGTTTCTCCTCTGTTAAAAAGTCCGGAACCATGTGTTCTCGGCAACAGCCCGACTTGTGCGCTGATTTTTCTAATTTCTTCCACGCCTCTTTTGTCTGGTCGTTTGTTATTCTCTAAAATTTCTTTATGAACCAAAGCATCTATTTCTTCGTCTGTCACTAAATCAGCAATATATTTCAAATCTCCGTCATCATTAAATTTCTCTTCTATAAATTTATGCAAATCTTCTCTGAGTTGTTTTCCTTCTTTGTGCTGTTCATCTTTATTATTCGCGAAAACAACCTTGCTTAATCTGTCCGCCAAAAATTTTCTCATCGCGTCTTCCGTTTTTTCATCTGCTTCAATTAATTTCGCTTCTTTTTTATCTTTGCCGATTTCCGCGATTATTTCTTTCTGGAAATTAATTATTTCTTTAACGCATTTTTGGGAGAATTTAATTTTATCTAATATATCTTCTTCCAGAACTTCTTTTCCGCCGCCTTCAATCATATTTATCTGGTCATCTTTTCCGGCAACAATAACATCAAATAAGCATTTATCCCTTTGTTCGTAGGTTGGGTTAATAATTAACTCTCCATCAATTTTAGCGACTCGCACCGCGCCGATCGGTCCGTCCCATGGAATATCTGAAATCGCCAGTGCCAAAGAAGCGCCGATTAAAGAGCAAATATCAGGATCGTTTTCTTGATCCACGGATAAAATCGTTAAAACAACTTGAATATCATTTCTGATTCTACCATTAAATAATGGTCTGATCGTTCGATCCACCATTCGTCCTGACAAAATTGCCTCATCTGTCGGACGACCTTCTCTCTTAATAAATCTGCTTCCTTTGATTTTCCCTGCCGCGTAAAGCCGCTCTTCATAATCTACCATTAGCGGAAAATAATTAATTCCTTCCCGAATATTGTCGCTCATTACGGCTGTGGCCAAAACTACCGTCCCGCCGTATTGAACTGTCACTGAACCATTGGCTTGATTTGCCATTTTGCCTGTTTCCACGATCAGCTCCCTCCCCGCAAAATCTTTCTTAAAACTTTTCACTTCCATTTTTTTATTCCTTTCTTAGGGCTTAAGAAAAAATAACTTATTCACTTCGTATTCAAATTCACGCTATCTAAACTTTTAAAAACTTTCAAAATAACTCGGCTATTCTTCAATTTTTTAAAAGTTTATCTGTCGCAAATTTGAATACGAATTAAACAATTTGTTTTTTCTTAAGCCCTTATTATTTCCCTAATCAACAAACTTTAGATTAAGATTCGGTTTATCTTAAACTGAAATAATCTACTTGTTTGGTGATTAGGGAGTTGGTTAATTAAATTATTTATAAAGATATTTTTTGCCTAATTTATATCCCATTAAAACAACTATACCTGTTAATAATATTTCAACTCCTCGTCCTCCAAATTCGCCTAACAACATTGTTACAAAAAGAACAATTGCAATTGTTATAAATACTTTTTTATCCTTAATATTTATTGACATTTTATACTTTGGTAAAAAACGAGTTAATTTTTCATATTCAAACAAGCAATTATGTTTTTCTTTAAGTGTGGATTGTAATTGTTGAAGGAAATTGTCCATCTGTTTTGTTAAAGGACTTGTACTCATTTGTGCTATATAACCATTCAAAACAAAAAGTACATCATCAGATGATTGTTCTAAATGTACAGAAATATTCATTCCTCCCCATCCCCACGCACTTGATATTGTTCCTGTTAATTCTTTTATGCCCATGTTTGTGTTATTTTCTTTTATATCTGACGCTCCTAATTTTTTCAATATTTCTAAACTTTCTAAATAGACATTATCAATAGAAATATTTTTTATTTGGTATGATTGTTTAATATTTGGCATAGAATTAAATTAAAAATTAAAAAAGTTTTTGTTGCATTATATAGTTTATTAATTAAAATTATAAACCTCTTTTGGTTTTAAAATTAAAAGTTTCTTTTAACTTTATTTTGTAAGACAGTTTTTTTAATATCTTTTTAGCGGGAACGGATTTGCAATCCGTTCCTAATGTTTTTAAATCTCAATTGTATTATTATATAAATGATTTTTGTAATACGGTTTATGTACTTGGGAAATATTTGGAACTGTTTACAAAACAGTTCCCGCAGAAATTACTCTCCGTTTCTATCAATTACAAAATCTATATCAGTTAAAGAAACTACTTTATGATAAACATTAGAATTAATTTTGAACATCATTGGCGCTTTAACTATTTTAATTTCATCACCAATAGTTAATTCTATTTCTCCTTTAACTAAATAAATAATTTCTGGATCTTCATGGGCGTGGTCTGCACTAATGGTTCCCTTCTTTCTTGTAATGAAACTAGAATTTCCACAATCGTAAATAATACCCCTTTCATCAGATTTGATAATTTTGATTTTATTAAGTTCCATATTCAAATTATTTTATTTTCCATCGCAATCCTCTAATGTTGATTCAATCCTCTAACTCAAGCTTTTTCTTTTTTTTCATCTAATCTATAAACAGCAATACAAGTTTTTTAATTCGGCTTTAAGAAATATCTGGTTCAGGTCAGGAGACCTGAACCAACGAAAAAAGTTCTAAGAAGCTAAAAACCTGCCTGCCGGCAGGCAGGGCTACAACCTAAAAAGCTATTTCTTATCTTTCACCTCATACTCCACATCTTCGATATACTTCTTTTTTCCTAGTTTCTTCCTATTCGCGACTTTATCATAAATATAAGTAATAATAGCCAAAAAAGCCGCCTTTTTCATCATTTTCTTTTTGATATTTATTTTTTCTTTTAATTTTTTGAACATATTATTCATTTTAACATACTAACATACTAACATTTTAACAAGTATTTAAGAATGTTAGTATGTTAAAATGTTGATATATTAGTATGATATTTATTTTATCAAAAACCTTTTTTTATCCTTGCTTAAATCCGTAAATTCGTCGGCTACTTCTATGAGTTTAGCTGAAGCGCTTTCTCCAAAAGCGACAGTTTCTACCCGGCATCCTTTGTTTATTTTTAAATATTCAACTAAAGGTTCATAGTCTCCGTCTCCTGATACGATAACGACTACATCAAGCTTATCTGCCAGTTTTATCGCGTCAACGGCAAGTCCCACATCCCAATCCGCTTTTTTTTGCCCGCCGGCGAATATTTGAAGATCCTTTTCTTTGATTTCAAATCCAAGTTTTTCCATTGCTTCAAAAAATGATTTTTCTTCCCCGCTTTCGGTTCTTATTACATAAGTTATTGCCCTTATTAAAATTCTTCCAGATACGGCAACGCTCAGTACTTCTTTAAAATTTACTCTTGCTTTATAGAGATTTCTGGCGCTATGATACATATTTTGGGCATCAACAAAAACGCCAATTCTTTGATCTTTGTGCTTGAGGCTTTTGCGTTCAAACGAAAGCTCACTGCTACTTTTTTTTGTCTTCTTTATCATTTTCTTTGTCTTTAACTGATAAGCTTTTAGCCGCTTTTAATTTTAATGATTTTACAATTTTAGCAAATCTTTCTTCATCGCGGTCTTGAATGTCTTTTAGGAGTTTCTTCCTTTTAGCTACCATTTGTAAAAGTCCTCTTCTTGAATGATTATCTTTTTTATTTGTTTTTAAATGTTCCGTGAGCTCTTTTATTCTCTCTGTAAGGATCGCGATCTGCACCTCTGAAGATCCGGTATCTTCTTTATGCGCTCCATAAGTTTTCATTATCTTGCTTTTTTTATCTTTTTTTATCATCTTTTTGGTTATTATGTTAATTATATTGCTGTATAGAAAATTTTTAATTTTTAAATTTTGTAATTTTATAAATAAATCCTAATGACTAAATTTTTAATTATTCTGTTATTGAATCATCTAACATTTATGGAAATGACAAAGTTGTTATTTTTCAAGAATTCTTTAAGATATAATAGCACAAAAAAGTCAAATAGACAAGTTTTGCTTTATGTCGTAAAATGAGATTATATTGTTCTATTGTCTCATTGCTCTATTGTTAAAGTTGTCAAAATAAAAAACCTTAAAACAAGGCTTAAATACTTGAAAAGATGAATACGAGAGAGTCTATGCTTCTATGCCTAATTTTAAGTAGAAGGAGACTCTCAAGACCGTTCTAGCGCTTGTATTGAGCACTGAGGGGATGAATAGAACGGCAATAAAATACTAACCTAATAACTAAAATATGTCAATAGATGAAATAAAAAATCTGAAATCTGAATTTCTTGAGTATCTGGAAATTGAAAAGAACAGATCTCAGCTTACAATTAGAAATTATGATCATTATCTGGATCGGTTTTTGGATTGGGCGATGGTAAGAGATCCGGAAGATATAACAAGCGATTTAGTGAGAAAATTTAGATTATATCTTAATAGGTATAAGGATGATAAAGGCAGAAATTTAAAAAAAGCAACGCAGGATTATTATGTGATCGCTCTGCGGGGGTTTTTGAAATATTTGGCGAAGCAAGACATTAAAACATTAGCAAGCGAGAAAGTAGAGCTTGGCAAGAGCGAAGAAAGAGAGGTTGAGTTTTTAGAATTAGAAGAAGTGCGGAGATTGATTCTTGCGGTAAAAGGAAATAAAATTTCTGATTTGCGTGACAGGGCGATTTTGGAACTGCTTTTTTCAACAGGACTTCGTGTTTCAGAATTGTCTGGTCTTGACAGGGACAGTATCAATCTTAAAAGCGGTGAATTTTCAATTCGGGGAAAAGGAGGGAAAATACGCCTTGTTTTTATTTCTGATTCAGCAAAAAATGCTATAATAAATTATATCAAAAAAAGAAAAGATATTGACTCGGCTTTGTTTGTTAATATAAAAAAACCAGCTAAAGTCAATAATAATGAAAAAACCAAAAGTAGCAAAAATGTTTGCTCTCTGCGGCTAACTCCCAGAAGCATTCAAAGAATTGTCAAAAAATATGCCATAAAAGCCGGAATTATAAAAAAAGTAACTCCGCATACTCTGCGCCACAGTTTTGCTACGGACTTGCTGATGAATGGAGCCGATATTCGTTCTGTTCAATCAATGCTTGGGCATTCAAGCATAACAACAACCCAGATATATACTCACATAACAAATCGTCATCTGAAAGATATTCACAAAAAGTTTCATTCAAAAAATAATAAATAGTATACAGTATACTGTATTTAGTATTAAGGAACCTCTAAAAAACATAGTTTTTGTCATCTCAGTACTGAAATAAATTCTGGCAGGAATCCGGGATTTAAGGCAAAATATAGATTATAGAATAGAAATTTATTAGTTTTTTAGACTTTTCTAAATTATGTTAAAATGTTTATATGTTTATATGTTAAAATGATTTGTTGTGCTCTTGATTTTTTGTGATAGTTGATTTATACTTTTGTAGTATATACAGAAGAATCATAAATCATGAATTATCAGCATCTAATTTATTCATAATTCTTAATTCGTAATACGCAGGCGTGGCGGAATTGGCATACGCGCACGGCTTAGGACCGTGTTCTTCGGAGTGTGGGTTCGACTCCCACCGCCTGCACAGAGTCATTTTAACATACTAACATATTAACATTTTAACAAACACTTCAGATGTCTAAATGTGTTAAAATATTAGTATGTTAAAATGTTAATATGTTAGTATGGATTTTAAATCAAATTATCGAAAACTTGAAGAATTTATTAGTGTTATGGTAATTATATTTTCTGGATTTGTCGTGACTGCTATTATGAAATTAAATAATTTCTTTACTTTCCCCAGTCTTGATGAAATGCTTTGGCATTATAGAGCAAGTATTTTTTGGGACAAGATTGTAAATTTTGATTTTTCAGGACTCATTCAATCAGCCCAACCGGGGATAATGGTATATTGGTTTACCGGTTTTATGATGAAGTTTATAGATTTTGATTTTAATGATGTTATGAGGAGAATTGCCGAGAAAGAAGCCCAAGGCCTTGATTTTAATCACGCGATTAATGATAATAATCAAGCCGTTTATATGGCATATGAAACGATAAGTTTTGCTTTTAATGCACCGTTAATATTGTTAACAGTGGCTTTTTTTATAGCATTTTATTATCTAATAAGAAAATTGGGGTTTAATAAAGTAATATCAAGTTTCGCTCTTTTATTTTTGACAACAAACGTATTTCTTGCTTATTGGAATACTCCAAGCGACAAAATGCTAAATATTTTTATGACTCTGAGTTTTTTGACAATTCTTATATATATAAACAAGCTTGGAAGCAAAAAATATTTATATTTATCCGCAGTGTTTGGTGCTTGGGCTGTACTTTCTAAATTATCAGCGTTTTTTATTTTACCTTTTTATTTATTGATTTTTGTTTTTTACGCATGGCCAATTGATAAAAAAAAGATAAAACTTATCTTGAAAGACTATTTATCATGGATTTTGATTTTTATTGTTATAAGCATAGTATTTTTGCCGACCATAATTACAAATTCGCAAGAGGTTTATAGTTTAGTTTTTAAATCGGAACATGTTATTGAAAAAAGCTACGAAGTCAGTAATTATGCACATAGAGTCTTATTTGACTATTTAAAGTCTTTTGCGTTTGTGATAATAGGATATATGGCACAGGCATCTTCTATGTCGTTATTTGCCTATTTTATTATTAATTTTAAAAAAGAATATAGGCATGTGCTTGATTCGCTTCCTAAAAAAATCATTAATATTATAAGTTTATATATAGTTCTATTTTTTGTCATGGTTACTCTGATAAGTAAAAATCATGATATTAGATTTATGTCACCTGCTTTTGTTGTATTAAATATTATTTCCGCTGTTGGACTGTATGGAATTTTTGAATTAATTGCGGAAAAGATAAAACTGGACAATGAAGATAAGAAAATTCTTTATACATTAGTGTTTATTGTAGTGGTGTTGTCTCAGATTATTTTTATTACCTCAAGCGGGCAATTATCAAAAAGAATAATTGAAGACGGTGTTTTAAAGTTTTTTTAGATTAATTTATGGTAACTAATGGTAACTTATTGTCACTCATTGTAATTGGTTATTACAATAAATTACAACGAGTTACTATAAATTACTATAAATTACTGTCCCATTCGGCTTCGCTCAGGATTAATTTATCGCCAATGAACAATAAAAGAATTTTAAATTTGTTTTATAGAAATAGAGATGTAGTTCTTGTTTTTTTTGTCATTTTTTTATTATTTTCTATAATACAGTTTTCAAGCGGAAATCTGGCGGGAAATGATAGTCATTTATACATAAAACTGGCCGAGATAACAAAAAATCAGGGATTAATAAAAGAATTTCCATGGCTTAATTCTACTGTGATGAATAGGAATTTTACTGGCCTTCATTTTTTGTATTATTTTTTTCTCATCCCTTTTACTTTTTTAGGAAATTTGGTTTTTGGCGCGAAACTTGCTTCATTGTTCTTTTTTTCATCTATGATGTCAATGTTTTATTTAGTATTAAAAAATCTGGGATTAAAATATAATTTATTTTGGTGCTTTTTGCTGCTTTCAAGTTCAGGATATTTTCTTTTTAGAATGAATCTTGCCAGACCTCTTAGTTTCGCTGTGATATTTCTCCTTTTGGTATTTTACGCTCTTATTAAAAAAAATAACTTATTGCTTTTTGCAGTTTCTTTTTTATTTGTGTGGGGTCATGCGTCATTTCCGCTGTCTATTTTTTTCGTCTTCGTCTTCGTCTTTGTGAATTATATACATAAAAAGAAAATTTACTACAAGACAATTTCGGCATCTTTGCTCGGCATAGTTTTAGCTTTTTTTGTTAACCCGTTTTTTCCAAATAATCTAAATTATTTTAATATTTATTATATAGGATCAGTGCCATATTCTCTTACTTCGAGTATATCCGAATGGCAGCCTCTCGGCGCAAGTCTTGTTTTTTTTGATGCTACAATTATTTTAATTTTGTTTTTATTGCTTGTTGCTATTTATTTTGTTATGTTTATTTCAAAGATTGCTAGTAATAAAAATAACAAGAAAAAGAAAACGGAACATGCGATAGTAATTAATTTTTTACTGATTGTTTCTAGCGTTTTTTTTGTTGCAATGTTTTTGCAGGGCAGATATATTGATTACTGGATTCCCTTTTGTGTAATTTTTATCGCATTTTATTTTGAGTTTCTATTGAGAAATTATTCATTGTTAATTAGGCATCGGGTATCTAATCGGATACCTGGTGTTAAGTATAAGTCAAAATCAGCATGCATTATTTTTTTAATTATAATTTTAGGAATATCATTTTTCTTAAAAGCAGAATTTGTTTTTGGTAGAATGGGAGAAAGTGGTTCTAGCAGGGGCATTCAGGAAATTTCCCAGTGGCTTGAAAAAAATACTCCCAAAGAATCTGTAGTTTTTAATGTTAATTGGGGAGATTTTTCAAAATTGTTTTTTTATAATACTCACAATTATTATATTATGGGTCTTGATCCAAAATTTCTCTATAAACTATCTCCTGAAAAATATTGGCTTTATAGTCATATAAGCGAAGGAATCATCTGTAATAAAGAAAAATGTACAAAAGAAGGCAGATATTCTGTTTATAATATAATCAAAAAAGAATTTAAAGCAAGTTATGTTTATGTGCCCAAAAATAGCGGGACCGATTATGGCAAATTAATATTTGTTTTGGAATCAGATCAAAGGTTTGAAAAATCGTATGAAAACGAAGAAGGGCGGATTTGGGTTTTAGAGTAATTTGTTATGTGGTGATTTTCGCTAAAATCTTCTCCCTTTTAAGGAGGGGAGCTAGCTATATCATTCTTTTTTATGCCTGCCTGTCCGGTAGGCAGATATGTATCTTTAGACTTAATTTTTGTTAACTATTTCAACAACAACCAATAAAATGAAAAAAAATAAAGAAAACATAAAAGATTTTCTCGTTGTGTTTGTAATTGTTTTTGTCGGGATTGTTTTTTTATCTTTTTTTAAAATAAAACATTCCATGACCTTTATAAATCTTGACGAACTTTTGTGGATGTTTCGTTCAAGATTTTTTATGGATAGTATTTTAAGTTTTGATTTTTCTAATTTAATACAGTCGCCGCATCCGGGAATTATGGTAATGTGGGCAGCAGGACCCTTTATGGAGATTTTAAATTATGATTTTAATTCTATTGTTAGCTTTATAAAAAATCTCAATGAATCTGGTGTTGGCTATAATGTTATAAATGAAAGAAATCAAGAATTATTTGGTAATTATAAGGAAATGAGTTTTTTGTTTAATATTCCGATATTAACAACAATTTTTTTCTTTATTTTTTCTTTATTTTATTTATTGCGGAAACTGGCATTTAGCAGATGGGCTGTAATTTTTTCCGTGCTTTTAATAGTAACTACTCCATACTATATATATTTTACAACTCCAACCGATAAATTTGTCGGTATTTTTTCCATTCTAAGTCTTTTAAGCTTATTGGTTTATTCAAGCGGTAAAGGAGGCAGAAAGTTTCTTGTTTTTTCAGCGGTGCTTGGCTCATGGGCCGCGCTTACAAAAATGTCAGCTTTATTTCTTATCCCCTTTGGCTTATTTGTTTTAATGTTTTATAAGTTAAGTTTTGCGTCATATTTTCGTAGAGACGCAGCAATATTGCGTCTCTACAGTGATATAAAAAACATAATCAAAGATTACGCGTCTTGGATCATTGTTTTTTTCTCAACAAGCGTTATTTTTTTACCCGCTATAATATCAAATCCGCGATCTGTATTAAATTTGATAACGAAAGAAAGCTCCCAAAGAATTATAACTGAGAATCATAGCGTTCTTTTCGGTTCCAATGTAGCGCTTGCGTATTTGTCTGATTCGTTTGTCCTGTCGTTTAATCTTTTTGTAATAATAATTTTTGTTGGGTTTTTGCTATTGATTATAAGAAGAATAAGTAATAAAATGAATGTAAGCAGCGAAGCTTTAATTTTAGCGATTTATTTCTTTTCATTCTTCGCTTTTGTGATTTTGTTTAGCAAAACTTATTCTTTTAGATATATTGTTCCAGTTCTAATTGCTTTTCAGATAATATCTGGAATCGGTATTTATGAATTCGCTAATATATTTATTAAAAGAAATAATATAACTGATAAAAAACTGATTTATCTCTGGGCGGTTATTTTTATATTAATTTCACAGGGATTGCTGATATATTATTCAGAAATTAAGAAAATAGAAAATCTGCCGTATTTTGGATAATAATGATAGAATTATGAATCAGGAATCAGGAATATTTTTATACTTAATTCATAATTCATAATTCATAATTCCAATACTATGGAAATCTCAATTTTTGGCACAGGATATGTAGGGCTTGTAACAGGAGCTTGTTTTGCTGAGCTTGGAAATAATGTTGTTTGTTATGATATAGATGAGAAAAAAATAGAAAAATTAAAAGAAGGCAGAATTCCTTTTTTTGAGCCTAAATTGGAAGATTTGATCAATAAAAATATAAAAAAGAAAAGAATCTTTTTTACGCTAAATCCGGAAGAAGCGGTTCTGAATAAAAAAGCAATATTTATAGCGGTTGGCACTCCTCAGAAAAAAAACGGAGAAGCTGATCTGTCGTATGTTAAGAAAGCCGCGAAGGAAATCGGTAAAAATCTTAAAGGATATACCGTCATAATCAATAAAAGCACTGTTCCGATCGGAACCGGATGTTTAGTTAGAAATATAATAAAGAAAGAATATAAGGGAGATTTTAACATAGCTTCAAATCCAGAATTTTTAAGAGAAGGAAGCGCGGTATTTGATTTTATGAATCCGGAAAGAATTATTGTTGGAATAGATTCCGCGGGGTCAAAAGATATAATAAAAAATCTTTATGAGCCATTTTCTTGTCCTATTGTAAATACGAAAATTGAAACTGCAGAAATGATAAAGTACGCAAGTAATGCGTTTTTAGCGACAAAAATATCTTTTATTAATGAAATTGCGAATGTGTGTGAAAGGGTCGGGGCGAATGTTAATGAAGTCGCTTATGCTATGGGATTAGATTCCAGAATAGGAAATAAATTTTTAGACGCGGGTATCGGATATGGAGGGAGCTGTTTTCCGAAAGATGTCCGAGCTCTTCATAATATCGCTTTGAATAATAATTATAAATTTAAGCTTTTAAAGGCTGTTGTCAGAGTTAATAATGATCAAAGGCTGCTATTGGCGGAAAAAACGGAGAAATTGCTAAGCAATTTAAAAAATAAAAAAATATGCGTTTGGGGGATTTCTTTTAAGCCAAATACAGATGATACGAGAGAATCAGCAGCAATTGATATTATTGATTTGCTTGAAAAAAAAGGAGGAAAAATAAACGCTTATGATCCAAAGGTTGATTATGAAAAACTTCGGCGAGATAATAAATTTAAGACTGTAAATTTTTATTCAAATAAATATGACGCGCTTAAAAATTGCCAAGCTTTAATAATAGCCACTGAATGGGACGAATTTAAAAACGCGAATTTAAAAAGAATAAAGAATCTTCTGCAAAAACCTAATATTATTGATGGAAGAAATATCTATGACTTGAACAAAATGAAAAAATTGGGGTTTAATTATTTGAGTGTGGGCAGATGAGTAAAATTGAAGAATAAAATTGTTGTATTGTTCTATGGTTTAACTAATTTCTTTGGATTACGAAATTTTAGTTTTAGTTACCTTCGTGTAAATATTAGTTTTATTAGTGCCTTCTATAATAAACACTAATTGAGCTAATATTCACACTAAACGAACAAATTGTAAGAGTTCCGTAATTCAAGGTAATATTAAAATAAAGCAATGAAAGAAGAAATATATTTATCGGTGGTTATGCCGGCATATAATGAAGAAAAATTAATAAAAAGCACTTTGATTGAAATAGAAAATTTTCTTTCTGAACAAAAATATAATTATGAAATAGTTGTCGTAGATGATGGTTCAGGAGACAAAACATTTTCTATAGTCAAAAGCCTACAATCAGATTTTAAGAATTTGGCTATTATTAAAAATGATAAAAATCGAGGCAAAGGATATTCCGTAAAAAGGGGGATGCTGTTTGCAAAAGGAAAATTTAGATTATTTATGGATGCTGATAATTCAACGAGCATAGATCAATTTGCAAACTTTATTCCATTTTTAGAAAATGGTTGTGATATTATAATAGGAAACAGGGCGCTTAAAAATAGTAAAATTAAAAAGCACCAGCCGTTTTATAAAGAATTGTTTGGGAATATTGGAAATAAATTAATAAAACTCTTCGTAGTATCCAAAATAAGCGATACACAGTGCGGTTTTAAATGTTTTTCGTCTAATTTTGTAAAAAATATTTTTCCAAAACTAACAATTGATCGTTGGGGTTTTGATATTGAAATATTAGCCATTGCAAATAAATTTGGATATAAAATAAAAACTGTTCCCGTGATTTGGGAAAACAGAAAAGAAACAAGAGTGCGTTACAAGGATTATTTATTTACCTTTAAAGAACTCTTAAAAATAAAGATAAATCTATTAACGAAAAAATATAATAAATAATGAATTATTTTAAAAAGCATAGTAATACAATAATACTTATTCTAATTCTATCCGTAGCTTTTTTCTCAAGGCTTTATTTTTTTTCTCAGGAAGGGTTTATCACTACTGACGGAGTGAGATACGCAATAGCGGGAAAAAATCTGATTGAAAACGGAAAATATGAAGTTTTTGGCAATCCAGAAACTATATTTTCTCCGGGGTATCCAGTTTTTATAGGAATTGCAGACTACTTTTTTGATAATCTGCTTTTTTCTGCCAGATTTATTTCTTTTATTTTTGGTTTTTTAGCAGTCTATCTTTTTTATCTGGTTGGAAAAAAAATGTTTAACAAAACAGCCGGACTTTTTGCCGCTTTTTTCGCGGCGACTCATCATATGTTTATAATATTGTCTAATGAAAGCTGGTCTGAATCGTTGTATTTATTTTTTATTTTATTGATAATTTATATATATTTAAAGCTTCTAGATCAATATAAAATTTGGCTGGCTGTTATGTTAGGTTTTGTTATAGGATATGCTTATTTAATTAAGCCTGAGGGGATAATTTTTTTAGCTTTTCCATTTTTACTTTTTATTTTTAAAAAAAGGAAATTGGGAACAAAAAAAGCAATGGAAAGTTTTTTGATTGTTGTTTTTTCCTTTGTTCTTATTATTGCTCCATATATATTTTTTTTATATCAGCATACTGGAGAAGTCAGTCTGACCGCCAAATCAGCTCCAAATCTAATAACAGGCGCAATTCTTGATGGAAAAGATTTTGGAAAAATAAATAAAGACGATGCTATTTTTTACGAGCAAACTTTTTCAAATTATGATGAGAAAACTAATTCTATCAAACTTTCTGAAGAATTTGCAAATGTCAGCCTAAAAGAATATATTTTTAACAATCCAACTGATTTTTTGGATAGATATATGAAAGGAATTTTATCTGAAATTAAAATATTGATTGATATGTATTCAGTTGATATTTTTCTGATTCCAATCAGCGCGCTTTTATTTTTTTCACTTATGGCAAAAAAGTTGTTTAAAAAAATATTCATATTGTCGTTCTTTCCAATTGTTTTTTTATCAGTTTTTCCGATATTTCACATTGAAAGCAGATATATTCTTCAAGTAATGATATTTATAATTTTATTAGCTTCAGTTGGCTGTTCTTTGTGCACTAAATCCATTTTATTAACAGTCAAAGGTATAAGGTTTAACATCAGACATTTTTTTACGGCTCTAAGATTGTTGGTTGTGATATTAATTTTTGTTAATTTTATTGGAGCTATCTCATATTATTTGCATTTTACTTTTAATTATCCGACAGAACATAAGATCGCAGGTGAATGCCTGAAAAATAATCCATCTTATAATTCAAAAGAAGATATTATAATGTCCAGGAAACCGTTTATTTCTTTTTACTCTCAAAGCAAGACAAGAGGCGCTGGAATTCCATACACATCTGCTGAAAATGTAATAAAATTTGCCAAAGCTCAAAATGTTAGCTATATTATAATTGACAAGAGATATCTTGGAATAAGGGGAAATTATGAAGAATTAGCGAGCTTAGATGAATATTCTGAGAATATCGAGCTTTTTTATGAAGATGATTCTATTAAACCAATTAAAATATTTAGACTGTCATTTAATAAATGATTTATTGCTAAGGAATTTGAATATTTAAGATATTGTGAATTTAGAGTTTTCTTATTTCAACTCATCTGCAAAAAGTTGTCATTCTGTCCCGAAGTATTTCGGGATCAGAATCTACTGACTATTATGTTAAACAAACCTACAAAACATCATAAGTTTTTATTAAATTGAAAACACAATAGCTGTAATATAACTTTTAGCATTATAAATATAAATTAAACCCAAAACAACAAAGATCCTGAAACAAGTTCAGGATGACAATTAGGCTTAGAATAACAAAATTTTGTACAAATTTAAAATAATACTGTATATAATGAACAATAATAAAAAAGAAATATCCATAATTATTCCCGCTTATAATGAAGCTGAAAATTTGCCGTTACTACGCGATGAGATAACTTCTGTTATGAAAAATATTACTGGTGATTATGAAATAATAATTGTAAATGACGGAAGTAGTGACAAAACACAGGAAGTTATTGAGAAGCTATTTCAGGACGATTATGTTCATATCAGAGGAATTCAATTTAGGTCTAATTTTGGAAAAGCTTCAGCATTAGAAGCTGGTTTTAGCGAGGCGCGCGGGAAAATTATTTTTACAATGGATGCCGATCTTCAAGACGATCCGAAAGAAATTTCGAATTTTATCGCTAAAATAAACGAGGGTTATGATCTTGTATCTGGTTGGAAACAAAATCGTAAAGACTCGTTTATAAAGAATACAAGTTCAAAATTTTTTAATTTTGTTACTTCTTTATTTTCCAGAGTCCAGCTTCATGATTTTAATTGCGGTTTTAAAGCATATAAGAGCGAAGTTGCTAAAGGTCTGGATTTATACGGTCAGCTTCACCGGTATATTCCCGTTATAGCCAGAAATCAAGGATATAAAATAGCTGAAATTCCTATTCATCACAGAAAAAGAAAGTTCGGAAAATCTAAATACGGTCCAATTAGATTTTTAAATGGTTTTTTAGACTTGCTTACAGTTATGGTTTTGACTAAGTATTTCAAAAGACCAGCTCACTTTTTCGGAGGATTGGGTACCGTGGCTTTTGGATCTGGATTTGCCATTAGTTTGTATATAACTTATTTGCGACTTGTCTTTGGTTCAATTCAAAACAGATTGCCTCTTTTTATTGCCGGAATTCTTCTTATAATGGTTGGCGTTCAGCTTATATCTTTAGGGTTGATCGGAGAAATGTTTGTTAAAAATTATGCCAAAGAAGATGAATCACTAAAGATTAAGAAAATTATAAAAAGTTAATTATGAAGGTATGTTTTTTTGGAACATATGAAAAGAATTATCCCTCAAATCGTATAATAATAAAGGGATTAAAGAAAAATGGCATAGACATTGTTGAATGCCATGTTTCTTTATGGGAAAAATATAGAAATAAGCACGGCAATTTTTTAAAATTATTTTCTATGTTTAAGCTGGCTGTTGGTTTAGTATCTGCTTACGCAAGGCTTTGTTTTGTGTTTTTTTCTAAGTGCAGAAATGTTAATGTGATTATTGTCGGATATATCGGACAACTGGACATTTTTTTTCTTAAAGCGTTATTATTATTCAAAAAAAATAAGCCTAAAATATTATTCGTTCCTCTTGTATCTCTCTATGATACGGTGATTGCTGATAGAGGTCTTTCCAGTAAAAATAATCTATTTGCTAAGCTTCTATTCTACATTGATAGATTTTCTTTCAAAATGGCTGATATAATTATTTTTGACACAAATGAGCATATAAATTACATAAGCAACTTATTTAGCTTAGATAAAAGCAAATTTAAGAGAGTTTGGGTCGGAGCCGATGAAGATATTTTTTTTCCGCGATGTTCCCCCTCCGATAAGGGGAGATTAGGAGGAGTTTTTACGGTTTTATTTATCGGAAAATATATCCCGCTTCATGGGCTTGAATATATTATAAAAGCCGCAAAATTTTTAGAAAATGAGGATAAAAGTGTTAAAATTAAGATAATTGGAAGCGGACAGCTTGATGAGGAAATAATGAATTTAAGAAAAAAATTAAAGATTAAAAATATTGATTTTGTAAAGTGGATAGAGTACAATGAACTGATAAATGAAATAAATAAAGCCGATGTAATTTTAGGAATTTTCGGAGGCACAAATAAATCGTCAAGAGTTATTCCAAACAAGGTTTTTCAGGCGATTGCTTGTAAAAAAGCCGTAATTACTGGTGATTCTTCTGCGATAAGAGAATTATTTACAGATAAGGAAAATATTTTGCTTTGTGAAAATAGGAATGCGGAATCTTTAAAGAATGCGATTTTGGAAATAAAGAATGACAACGAATTAAAAAATAAAATAGCTGAAAATAGTTATTTTCTTTTTCAAAAAGATTTAAACTCTGAGAAAATAGGAAAAATGGTTGCAGATATAATTATTGATTTGAAAAAATAATTGAAAGGCAAATAAAATATAATAATGAAAAAGCTAAATATATGTTATTTAACTCAGCAGTACGGTAATTTTGCAAGCGGAGTTGGGACTTATTCTACAAACTTGATAAATTCAGTCGCGGAGCAAGGACATAAAGTTACTGTTATATGTCCGAAAGAAAAAAAAAGGGAGTTTATAAGTCTAAATGTCAAATTAATAGAAATAAAAAGATGTAAATGCGATCCATCTCATGGAAATTGGTTTACTTTGTCTTTTCAGTTTTTTCTTGCATTAAAAAGGTTAATAAAAAAAGAAAAAATTGATATTATTCATTTTACCGACGCAAGAGAATTTTTTTGGACTAACCTTTTTCATTATAAGAAAAATAGAGCCGTAATAATTGGGACAATGCATGATTATACTTTTATGGAAGCTAATTGCAACCCATTCTTCTATAAAAAATTATATAATGACTGGATTAAAAGGTATTTTTATTATAATTTTGTTAATATAATAGAAAAAATTTGTTTAAAAAATCTGGATTTTATAATTTCTGTTTCTGGCCATGTTCAAAAAAAGATAGTTGATGTTTATAAAATAGACAAGATAAAAACGCTGGTTGTTTATAATGGAATTTCTTTAAATTTTGAAAATCACAAAAGTAAAAAAGAAAAATTTATTTTGATAATAGGGAATAATTTACAAAGGAAAGGCGTTATTACTTTATTTAAAGCTTTCTCTTTGATAAAAGAAAAATATTCTGATTTACAAATTATTATTATTGGACAAGACATAAATCAGGAATATCTTGAAGGTTTTATAGATAAAATGGGTTTAAAAAAACGAGTAGAATTTAAGGGTAGAAAATCAAATGAATATGTTTTGGATAAAATGAAAAAAGCTTCAATTTATGTCATGCCATCTTTAAGAGAGGGTTTTGGTATAACATTTTTAGAAGCAATGGTTTGCGGAACTCCTGTAATTGGAGGAAACGTTGGAGGAACAAAAGAGCTAATCAAAGACGATAAGAATGGATTTTTAATAAATAAAAAAGATTATAAAAATTTGGCTGATAAAATTTCTATTTTGTTAGATAATAATAATATAAGAAAAAAGTTTGTAGAAAATGGATTGAAAACAGCGAAATATTTTTCAGTAGAGAAAATGGTTGATGAAACATCGAAAATTTATATGAATATAAGCAAACATAATGAAAAACGATAAAGAAACTTTATTTGATATTAGAAAAGAGTTAAGCTTAGAAAAAATATATCTTAAGCATAAAATATTACCAGAAGACAGAGATATAGATATTGTTATATCAAAATTAGATTTTCATAAAATAAATTTTCCTAAGAATTATAAGATAGTCAGAAAAAAATTATTTTTTAACAACCATATCTTTGTAATCCGGCTGGATAAAAAAACAGGAGCATTGAATTTATTAGATTTTCATATTGATGGATTGGAATATTGCGGTGTTTTTAAAATTGCTTTTAACAAAATTGAAAATAATTCTGTTTCTTTCTTAAATCAGAATATTTATGTTTTAAATAATAATTATTGTTATTTGGATAGGTATTTAGGTTTTATGTTTTTTAAATCAAAAAAAGAAAGAATAATAAGATATCTTAATAATAACGATATTCCTACAGATTTTTTGTCTGATAAATTACAATTATCAATTAAAAAAGTTAAAAATCCAATTATAATTAAAAAAGCATTGATAAGAAAAAACATTAAAAAATTCATACTGTATAAAATTTTTGGAAATTTTCCGCCAGGGAAAAAAGTAAAAGTTGTTTTTATTGGTGTTGATGGTTCCGGTAAATCTTCTGCTATCGTGGAGTTAAAGAAAAAAATAAAATGTTTGAAAGTCGCGGTAGAATATATGGGATGGAAAAATTTTAAGATTTTTCCAATAGCGATTTATGAAAGCGTTACTAAACCTAAAAAAAATCCGTATTTAGATAACAGCCGTAAGATAAAAAAATTTGGATTTTTTAGTTTAGCAATATTTTACTTAGAATTACACATTCGTTATTTTAAATTGATAATCTCTAATAAAAATATTATTATTTTTGATCGCTTTTTCTATGATAGATTAATAAGGGCGAAAAATAATTTTTTGTATAAACTATTTTATTGTTTAACTCCGAAAGTTAATTTAATATTCTATTTGACAGCTTCACCAGAAATATTGTATCAAAGAAAACCAGAAATTAGTATTATAAATATAAAACAAGTGCAAGATGCTTTTGAAAGAAAAAAAAACGATATAAATTATATATCTATTGACACAAGCAAATATTCACAAGAAGAAATTGCGAAAAGAGTAACAGAGAAAATTTTTAAGTGTTTACCAAATGAAATATCTAAAGTTAAAAGTTGCAAAATTAGTTGAAAATGAATATTTAATCAGAAATGATTTTGAAACATTTAAAATCTTTTATAGATTTTTTTTATTTCGCCCAGTATTTAAACCAAAAATACTGCTCTTCTTTTTTGAATCCTTTATTTATATTATTGCTTTAGTGTTTTTTAAGCTTAAAATAAATTTGTTATTTTCAAAAAATTTTAATAACAAATTTTTAATTAAAAGAATTGGAACGGGAAATTATCCAAGTGTAGTTACTTTAAGTAAAGATACTCATAAAAAACTGGTAATTAAGAAGAAGTTTGACAATAAAAATATTCTTGAAAGAGAATTAAAATATTTTTCAGAATATTATAACAATGATACAGCAATAAATCTTCCATCTTTTATTTTCCATAAAAATTTTACAGAATGTTTTTTTATAAAAGTGCCCAGTTTGTCTATAGAAATAAAACATGGCAAATACTCAAAAAAGCAAATTTTTAATATTTTTGAAAAAATCTCCTTTTCACTCAATATTCTATACGGATCAAAAAATAAATGCTTAATTCATGGCGATCTTACTCCAGATAACATATATTTAATAAGCGGCAAGGTTTATTTTATTGATTATTCTGATTCCGAAATTTATTTTAAGAACTTTGATAAGTTTACATTATTAAATAAAATGTTGAAGGATTATGGAGAGAATAAAAAAAAGATTCTGAATTGTTTAGATAAATATAGTTTAAACAAACCAGAATTTTGGAAACATTTAAGGAGTAAAAAAATAATTAAGCATCATAAATTATGAAGGAGGAGTTAAGAAACTGGGTTATAAAAAAAAACAACAAAGAAACTATTTGGGCATTTGTTGCTAATTTGCTTGATGCTCTTTTTGGTCTTTTTATTATTTCTCTTCCATTAATTGTTACAAAAGATTTTTTTGGACAGTTTAATTATTATCTTTCTTTAATATTATTCATTCAAGTGTTTACTGATTTTGGACTTAATAGAGCTATTGCCCGAAGAATTTCAAGAATAATCAAAACAACCAAAGATATTTCTCCTGCTGTAAACTCTTATAAATATTTTAGAAGAATTAATTTTATTTTATGTATTCTATTTTCTATTTTGTTATTTTTATTTTTTGATAAATCTCCATATAATATTTGGCTGATTATAATTACAATAGCTTGCTTTTTGACTTATTATTTAGATTTTTATACTTTTTTTAATGCTATACATCGGAATAAATATTTAGCTATTTCAAGTTTTGTAAAAAATTTTGTATCGGTAATAGCACTATTAATTCCAATAATATATAGTTTTACCATTGAGTATTTATTATTATCTTACTTAATTGGTTTGATAATAAGCTCTTCTTTTGTTAGATGGTTATTTTTTAAGAAAGTCAGTTATCAAAAAACCGTAATATTAGAAAAGGGAGTTTTTTTAGAATCCTCCTTTTTTTTATTATCATCCGGATCTGGTATTTTATTAAGGGAAGTTAATGTAATTCTTCTTAGTATATTCGGTAATTTTTCTTGGGTTGCTGAATTCAGTATTATAAAATATTTAAACAGGGGAATAAATATAATTCCTCTCTCTCTCGGAATGGGAATCGCTCCTCTTTTTTCTGAAATTGATACTGGAAATAAAGATAAATTGATCAGAATTTTTACAAAATACTTTATTTTTTTAATACTTATTTATATTTTTATACTCTCGTTTATTTTTATTTTTTCAAAGCATATGATTATCTATTTCTATGAAAGTGAATATTTAAGTTTAGTTAGTTTATTGAGAATTGGGATAGCATACTTTTTTTTGGCAGGGATAAACACTTTTCTAGTAAGATTTTCAGATTATATGGGACTTATAAAGAAAAGAGTAGTTTTTATGAATGTTAGTTTACTATTAAATATTTCGCTTTCCATTATTTTAATTCCTCATTATGGAGTTAAAGGTTCTTTAGTTTCATTAATAGCCACTTATTTATTTTATACTTCATGTAACTTAATGACAATTTATCAAAAGTTTAAATAAGTTTTACAATCCAACCAAAAAAAAGAGAACTACTTATCTCTCTTTTTTGAATAAAATTATGATATTTTATACTAACAAAATAATGGTAAAAACTTTTATCTCGTAAAACAACAACTCAAAAAATCCAAATCATAATTTTTAAGCATTAAGCCAATTTTTTGTATTAAGAAAACAGTGTTATTGTTACTCTTTTAAATTATAAAAAAAGAAAGGCGAATATTTGCCTTTCTTTTAAATATAGATATAATCGTGTAGTTATTATGCTGACAAAATAACAGTAGAAACAACAATTACCATAGCGTATGCGAGACCACAAATTACAATTCCGATAATTCCATAGGAAATAGTTTTCTTTGCGGCACCAACATTATCTTCATTTCCTCCAGCAGTAAGATATTGGACGCCTCCGTAGATAATTACCAATGTAGCGACGATTGCAATGAAGCCCAAAATCCAGTTAGTAACATTCATAATAGCTGCTCTGATATCGGTAGGAACTCCTGCTGGTTTGCATGTAGCTCCCCAAGTGGAAATTGCGGCGAAAGCGGTACTGTAACTAAAAGCGAATGCGAAAGCCATTATTGACAAAGCTGAAATACTTTTAATTAATTTCTTCATTTTTTTCACCCCCTTTCAAATTATAAATTTATTTTTTATTTAAAAATCTGTTATGCTAAAATATTTACTACTATTACCTTTATTATTCCATAAGCTAAGCCGGCAATAATTAATCCCATAAGCGCATAAGTCACTGTCTTTTTTCCGCTTTCCGCTTTGCTTTCATCGCCTGCTGAAGTTAAATATAACACTCCGCCCCATATAACCATCAAAACAGCAATCATTGAAACAAATCCTAAAATCCAATTGGTCAGGTTTAATAATCCGCTTTCAATATTTATAGGGACACCGCCCGGTTGTGGAGGAGCTCCCCACGAACTTGCTGCCATTGCTAAATTTGCGGTTAAAAGGTAAAAAGCAGTGCTTATAGACACTATTAGATTTTTTTTATTTATTTTCATAGCGCTATAAATTTAATAATAACATTTTAACTTGTCTAAAAAATTTTATTATTGTGTAAGTATCATAGTGGTTATTACGTGCATAATAGCATAAGCAAAACCGGCAACAAACAATCCAATTAGCGCGTAATATATTATTTTTTTGGACAAATCTGCTTTTTGAGTGTCTCCTGAAGAGAATATATAATTGATTCCTCCCCAAATTATAGCTAAAACTGAAAGTAGTCCGACAAACCACAAAAGCCAATTAGTTAGGTTTAGTATTCCCTGGTCAATATCTTCTGGAAGACTAAACACATTATTAGGAACTGACCATTGAGCGCTTACAGAGTTAGTTAGAGATAAGAACAAAACTGTCAAAACAGAAAAAGCAAATAAGATTGATAATTTATTTTCTTTCATTATGTTTATTATTACACTTTTTTATTATTTGGTCAAATTATATTAAATTGCTGTATTGCTAAATTTTTACATTGTTTATAACATTGGAATGTGGAAAAACAATCTTGTCATCTCAATTCGCCGGCTGGTAGGTTTCTCACCCTATCGGGATTTGAAATGACAGCTATAAAAAATATTCTTCTATGTTCTAAATATAGCAATTTCTATTAATTTTCTAGCTGAAAATTACATCCAACATAATAATGGCCGCGTAAGAAAATCCTATAACAAGAACTCCCAATATTGAGTATTTTACAACCTTTTTCGCGTTTTCTGTTTTTGTGGCGTCTCCCGATGATGCTACATAATTGATTCCTCCCCAAACCAAGAAAGTTACCGCAATCATAAGTCCAAATCCTAAAATCCATTTTATTATGTCATCTAAAATGTCGGCAATTGGTTTTGTGGGGACGCCTGATATTTTTGTTAAAGTTATAACAGCCTGACTTTTTTTTACAAAAAATAAAGAAACAAAAGAGAAAATAGACAAGTATTTTGAAAATTGCTTTATTTTATGTTTAATACTGGAATACATTTAAGTGTTATATTTAATAATTTATGACTTAATAGTTTTTTGATATTTTTCAATTGCATCATGCAAAGCATCGGCCGCTAAGTTTGAACAATGCATTTTGATAGGCGGAAGCCCTTCAAGGCTTTTAGCTATATCTTTATTGCTGATTTTCATTGCTTCGTCCAAAGTTTTTTCTTTAGCTAAGTCTGTTATCATTGACGAAGTGGCAATTGCGGCCACACATCCAAGAGTTTCAAACTTTATGTTTTCTATAATATTTTTGTTCACTTTTATATAGATTTTCATTAAATCTCCGCAAATTGGGTTCCCAGCCTCTCCTATCGCATCTGCTTTCTCAATTTTACCATAATTATGCGGATTCGTAAAATGTTGAATTACTTTTTTAGTATACATGAATTGGAATTTAGAATAACGAATTATGAATTATGAATAACAACTATCTTTATTCTAAGGAAATAAGTCTTTGTGTCAATGTCGTATAACGTAAGATATGTCTATATGATATTTAAAATTATTTTATGTTACAGGTTATACGTTACACGTTGTGCGATATGGCTGTGGATAACTTTCTTGCGGACTTCTTTAGTAATGATAAAATTAAAACGAGGAGAGTGATATTTGTGTCAATCGGAAAAGAAAAAGAAAATCCACTATATTTTCCTTTTAAAATAATTTTGTCTATAATGGCAATATTTAAAGGAAATAATGGAAAAGGGTCTATACCAGTCTAAACGTCAACTTTTTTTCAAATAATTTGAGAAAAGCTCTGACGTTTTCTCTCTATTCACTTAAGTTATTCACAAACACGATCCCATAAACCCTATCAGTTTTTAGATTCGTTTTTATAATGCTCTCGTTGAAATTTTTAATATTCAAGCTTTGCGATCTCCAAATCGCTTTCCACTCGTCTGGCAATTTTATTGTTCCAATAAAATTACTTCCTTCACTTCCAAGCTGTTTTTGAATCAGTATGCTGTATTTATCAGCAGGTTTCGTGAAAGAATCGAAATTTATTTTGTAAGGCAATCGATATTTATAAGTCACTTCAACTGTTTCTTGCGGACTTAAATAAACCCAATTTCCAAAGACTGTTTTTCCCGATTCTTCAAAAATATGAGTTCTAGAATCAGGATCAATTCTTATAGTGTCTTCAATTTTTTTAACATCCGGATCTGTTTTGAAATCGCTGTAATCAATCGGCGGTTCGTATTCTTGCGTTGTATGTCCCCTAGCTTCAAGCAAAACGCTTCCTAATGGGACATACACTCTCATATAATCAGAGTTTACGCGGTTGTACCAGTCAAAATCGCTGTTTCCGCCTAAATGTTTTCTTGTAATTCTAATAGTGTTGATTATCGATCCGTCACTTAAAATTTCAGTGTTATGGTCAATTTGTTCGTCTATAACAGCATCTGTTTTATGTCCATTTATATTAGCATGCACAATGCTTAAATAATTGCCGCTTGAATTTAACATTTGCCCCCCCCACTCTCTTTTGATTATCATATTTTCTATCTCTCGGTCTCTGTGGTAAAATATTATATGTTTTTCTCTAAGACTTTCTTCTATTGCGCCAATAAAACTTAAATATTTTTGAATTTTTTCTTGTGAATCTAAATTGTCCGTATTAACCAATTTTTCAATTATTTTTGGGGCAAGGTCTGATAAGAATTTTTTAGGCCTATTTTCTTCTTTATTGTATAATTCTTCAACCTGTAACTGTGCCTTAATTAGAAAATTTTCTTTGTTGATAATTGTTCCATACTCTTGCATTTCTATCGGTCCTGTTACTTCCAGCATTTTTTCTATTACATCGGGAGTTATTGCAATAACTCCGTCAACAGTTGGTCCTCCCGTTTTTTCATAAAAGAGAGCAACTTTTTTTGCGCTTGTGGGGAAATCAGAAAACCAATTTGCGTCATGCATGCTCCACGCGGCGCTTATTTTTTGAATAGGCATCGGAGGAATTATTTTTTCTTTTAGCTGGCCGTCTGGATTGAATATTCCGTTAATAAATAAATTCTTTATCTCGCCATTTTCTATGTCTAAAATTCCATAGCTTCCAATAAAACCTCCAGTTGCTCTTATTTCGCTGTTATTTTGAAACAGAATTAAATATTTTTGCGGTTTATTATTGCCAAGTATCTCGGTTATCGTCTCAAAATCTTCAGATAAGTTTTTAAAATTATTGGCTATTACGGGTAATTCTTTTTTGCTTAACTTTATTTTTTCTCGAAATTCTTCCGGAATATAATTTAAATCTACTTTGTCTAAGTTATTTTCCGCGTTTTTCAAGTTTAGCGCTATGTTGCCAATTTTGGTTTGTAAATTTAATGAAGAACCTATTAAGAAATTTTCTTTATTTAATTTAGAAATTTTTTCAAGAAGCGCCGAAATATTTTTTCCAGCCAAAGATATATTTTCTCCAGCTTCTGCAATATTTTTTGCTGTTGAAATTGGAGTGCTAATCGGCAAATTACTTACACTTCCGGAAACGCCTATTCCAAATTCTTCTATTGTCGTTTTTATATTTGAAAAATTTAAGTTTGCGGAATCAAAGCTATTTATGCTATTTTCAAAATCTTGATTTGATGCCGATAATCCGGCTTGTTTTAGATAATCATAAGCCTGAGTGCTTGCTCCGAGGATTTTCCCCCTTTCTTCAATCCCCTTTTGAATAAATGATAATGAAAAAACCGTAAGCGACGTGATAACAACCGTTAAAACAAAAAAGATAAATGATCTTTGCCATAAAAGCGGAAATTTAAATTTTGATTTGGTCAAAAATCCGGTTTTTGGCAATAGATTAGGCGCTTTTATTTTAAATTTTTTGTTTGCATTATATATTTTATTAGAAATGCCGTGTTCGTTTTTTAAAGAAGGCGCTTGTTTTATAAGTTCTTTTTTTTCATCTTTTTTCTTTATAATTTCAAAAACGGTTTTCTTTTTATTTTCTTCTTTCTCTATTTTCTTTTTCTCACTAGAAAAACAGCGTAAGTCAATAACACCTCTTATTTTTTGATCTCCTTTTTGATATAGGAGATTCGATTTTTTATTTGGGATTATGTCCACGGTAAATTTATAATAATTTTAACTATTTTATACAAAGTATTGATTTTTAAATAAATTTCTTCTTTTAAAATTTTTTTAAATATCAAATTTCAAAGCTCAAATTACTCCAAATCAAATCCAAAATCTCAAAAATTGTTATTTTAAGGCATTTGAACTTGATTTGGTATAATTTGGTATAATTTGGATTTTGAAATTTATTATGTTCTATAAGAGTAGAAATATCCTAATATTCAATATTTTAATTTCCCAATACCTTCCTATAAATCTCCATTGTCTTCCTCCCCATTTTCTCCCAGCTGTATTTTTCAACTTGTTTAAATCCTCTTTCTTTAAGTTCATTATACAATTTTTTATCGGTTAGAACCAGCTTTATTTTCTCAGCCATTTCTTTCGGACTATTTGGATTAAAATATATTGCCGCATTGCCTAATATCTCCGGCAAACTCGTGGTATTTGAGGAAATAACAGGAATTCCGCAGGACATAGCTTCAAGTCCAATAAGTCCAAAGCCTTCATAAAAGGAAGGAATAACAAATACTTCTGCCGCATTATAAAAAAGAGGAAGATCTTTTTGATCTATGAACCCAGTTCTTATAATTTCATTTTCTAGCCTCAATTTTTCCCATATTTCTCGGACTTCCGGATAATAAGGGTCTTCTTTACCGCCAAGCACAAGCTGATAATCTAACTTATATTTGTTTCTCAAAATCTCAAAAGCCTTAATAAGTCCGACAAGATTTTTGTGGTTTCTCCAAACTCCCGTATAGAAAATAAATGGTTTAGTTATGTTGTATTTTTTCTTAATCCCTGCAATTTTTTGATTATTGCTAATTACTTTAAACTGACTATCAGTTCCTTCATAAATCACATTGATTTTGTCTTCTTTAATTTTAAAATGTTCAACAATATCATTCTTTGTATTTTCAGAAACTGCTATTACTTTTGACGCTTTTTTAACCGATAAAGAAAATACTGTTCTGAATCCAGTTCTTCTTATAATAGATTTCATTTTATGTCCTGGAAAGAAAAAAGGGGTTATATCATGAATTGTAACAATTGATTTTTTAGAGTATAAAATTGGAGAATTAAAATGCGTGAAATGTATTAGGTCTAAGTTTTCTTTGTATAATTGAAACGGAAACAACAATTGTTCTTTCCATCCGTACCATTTTGCTGAAACTCCTATTTTTTTTATTCTTTTGTTTGGCAGGTTGAATTTATCATATTCTTCAGGCATAAGAAAAATAACATATTCGTTTTTCTTATCCATTTCAAAAATACATTGCAAAAGATGTCGGATATAATTTCCAATTCCAGTTTGCGCGTAACCATACATCCGCGCGTCAATACCGATTCTATATTTTTTATGCTCTTGAGTTAACATAATGTTGATTATGCTTAAATAGCCATTTTTAAAGTTTCAAGTGTTTCTTCCGCGCATTTTTTCCAGCTAAAATTTTTCACTCTTTCATATCCTCTTTCAATTAAAATATCCATTAATTTTTTGTCAGACAAAGCCATTCCCATTGTTTTTGCAAGCTCATCCAGATTATAAGGATTGACCATAATAGCCGCGTCTCCTACCGCTTCCGGCAAAGATGAAAAATTTGAAGTGATAACAGGCGTTCCAACGGACATTGCTTCAAGCGGGGGAAAGCCGAAGCCTTCATAAAAAGACGGATAAACAAATAAATCAGCTAAACTATATAAAGCAGGTTTGTCCTTATCATCAATAAATCCTGTAAAAATTATATCATTTTTTACCGGAGAGTCTTTTACTGCTTTAAAAATATCTTCATAAAGCCATCCTTTTGAACCGGCAATAACTAATTGGTATTTAGTATTTAGTATTTGGTATTTAGTATTTAAAATTTCAAACGCTTTAATTAATCCAATAATATTTTTTCGCGGTTCCAGCGTTCCTAAATATAAAATATAATGGTCAGGCAGATTATACTTTCTTTTAACTTTCAAAACTTCAGATTCCAGATTCCAGATTCCAGATTCCAATATGATTCCCGAATAAATAACTTTTATTTTTTCAGGCTCTATTCCGTAAATTTTAACTAAATCATCTTTTGTTGACTTGGAAACAGCGATTATTTTATCTGCTTTTTGAGCCTGTTTTCTGGGATTCATTAAAAAGTGCCAGTAATTTTTACCGAATGAATAAAATTCAGGATAATTCTCAAAACTCAAATCGTGAAAAGTTGTTATAGTTTTGCATTTTTTTGACACAGATGATGAAAATATATGAGGAGAAAAGAAAAGATCAATTTTTTCAAGCATTTTGTCAATTTTTGGATAATTTAGAAATTGAAATGAAGCATCAAGCAGCCTGTTTGGGATTTTAAATTCTTTTAATTGGACATTGGGCAGTTTTAAGAAATCATATTCCAATTTAGTTTTTTTGTATCCATTATAAAAAAGCTTGTATTCAATATTATTGTCCAAGCTAATCATATTTGAAAGAAGATTGGTCGTATATTCTTCAATGCCTGATTTTGTTCCGCGAGCAAGCATGCGGATATCAATACCGATGATCATTTTAACATTTTAGCATACTAACATACTAACACTTTGAAAATGTTAAAATGTTAAAATGTTAAAATGTTAAAATGTTTATATAATTATGTAAAATATCTTCTTCCAAAAACAATAAAAATGCCGAGAATAAATCCTGAAACAAGTCCAATAAACAAATTTAAAAACGCATCTGGTTTATTTTCAATTATTATGGGATTTTCACTGCTTACTGAGAAAGCTATTTCTTTTTCACTGTCTTTTTCCAGAGTTTTTATTTTATCGCTTATTATTTTCACAGTCGCCGATGAAATTTTTTCCGCATTTTCTCTTGTGTTCGTTTTGAATTTTATTTCAACATGCTGGGAGGACATTTTTTTTGCCGTGAATTTTTTAGTATAGCTTTTGATGTTTTTAAAATTCTGATTGACTCCGGCTTTTTGATAAATCGCATCTACTATAGTCGGACTTTTCGTCCACTCCACAATAGTATTAGCTAACATCTCGCTTGCTTGCAAGGCATAATATCCATCATATTTAAAATCGTCTGTAATTTGCGTTTTATTTTTATTTATTGCAAGAGATATTGATATCTCATACACAACCGGTTTCATAGTGGAAAATAGAAAAGCAGACACAGCCGTGATGATGCTAATAATTATAATTAGTTTAAAATTGCTTTTAATTATTTTTAAATACTCTCTTAGTTCCATATTGTTTTTTAATGTTTAATTTATCATATTTTTCTTCAACAAACTCTCTTATCTTTTCTTTAAATATTTCCTTGTCAAATTTCAAAGCGTGATTTCTTATTTCCTGAGAATTAAATTTATTAGAATTAAAACTTTTTACAGTTTCTACTATTGATTCAGGAGTTTGCTCGTCAAAAAATAATCCAGTTTTATCTTCTACTACAGATTCCAATGCTCCTCCTCCGCGGAACGCGATAACGGGCCTTCCGGAGGCCATTGCTTCAAGCGGAGTTATGCCAAAATCTTCTTCTGGAGGGAAAAGAAAGGCTTTGCATTTGGAATAATAGCGGCTAATTTTCTCATCGTCCAGATATCCAAGAAATTCTATATTTGCTTTCGCGTTTTTTTTCAACTTGTCCATTTCAGGGCCTTTGCCAATAATTTTCAGGGGAAGGTCAAGTTTATTGAAAGCTTCTATAACTATGTCAAAACGCTTATATGGAAGTGCTCGGCCTATCATTAGATAGTAATCTTCAATTTTTTCAGAGATATAAAACTTTTCAGTGCTTACGGGAGGATTAATAACAAAAGTGTCTTTATTATAATATTTTTTTATTCTAAAGGAAACAAAATTTGAATTAGCTATATATATATCAGGCCTGTCTGCCGAAATTTTATCCCACAGTCTTATATAATTCATTGCGAAAGGAACAAGTTTTTTTGTGATATTTGAATATTTGAATTCACGGAGATATTTATGGCAGTCGTCCCATGCGTATCTCATTGGCGTGTGGCAGTATGTTACGTGCAAAGTTTTCGGCATTGTTATGGCGCCTTTGGCATAACTGTTTGAGTCTGAAAGCACAACATCGTATTTTGAAAGGTCAAATTGTTCTATTGCCATTGGCATAAGAAGCGGAAAAAGCCTGTGGTTAGGTCCTATAAACGGAATTTTTTGGAGGAATGAAGTATATATTTTCCTGTCTGAGAAAGCTCTGTTCATAAGTTTTTCGTCATAAACCATGGTATAAATCGGAGCCTTAGGAAAAATTTCCGTAAATGCTTCCAAAACTCTTTCTGCTCCTCCATATTGGACCAGATAATCATGAACAAGCGCGATTTTCATTGGATATCATTTTAGCATATTAACATTTTAGCATACTAACATACTAACATTTTAACATAGATAGGTCTATTAATTTTCTCCAAATTTTTTATACAAATCCCCTCTTGAGAGGGGCTAGATGGTGTGTTAAACTAAATCTTCAATTCTTTCTCTCTCTTCTTCCACAACTTTTCCATCATATTCTCCGCTATGCGCTGTTTCCTTTCCGTAGGTGGGTCGTTTTTGGTCAAGGTGAAGATTTAAAATATATTGATTATCGTTTTCGTTTATATAAAGATGGAATCTGGGATATCCCGATCCAGAGAGAACTTTTATATAACTATCATGAAAAGGAGCATACCCACACTTTCGCAGAAAGCTATACAAATTTTCTTTTAAATCACTTTTTTTTATATTAATTTTCATGATATTCTCTAAGTTTTTTATATATTGTTTTTTAGAAATTGACTTCTAAAACCTGACAATTGTCTATTTTCGTATCCCACATTTCTTGATCAGAAAAATTATTAAAATATCCATTTATTATTTGTAAAATTTCACTATGTGAGACAACAAGAACATTGGTCAAATTATAATTTTTTAATTCTTCTAAGAAAGAAAAAGCTCTTTTCTTTTCTTCTTGAAAAGATTCTCCATTATTAAGTTTTAAATTAAAAATATCAGGTTTTAATGCTTCAAGAAAATCGGATACTGGTTTATCATCAAAGCCTGTTTTTCTGTCATTAATTCTTGGCTCAATTTTAAATTCAATCGTATGATTATTTGCAATTATTGAAGCAGTTTCTTTTGTTCTTGGCAATTCAGATACAATGGCTATATCCAGTTTAGTATCTTTAATTTTTTCACCTACAATTTTAGCCTGTTGTTTGCCCAATTCAGTAAGATGCGCATCTTTAGTTGGATCATCATTACATAAATCTAAAACATTGTAGTTTGTCTGACCATGTCTTACAAAATATACTTTCATATGATCGTCATATTTATTCTTTATTAAATATCTTTTGATAAGCTATATTATTAAAATTTGTTTTTTGTTTTGACTACAAACCAGTTTTTGCGGAAAACTATTTAATTATTGAAGTATGTATTATTTCAATTACAAAATTAACGAAAACATCGGGTAAGTCGAACCATAATTCTTTATTAGACCAGCCATCTTGTCTAAATTTTATACTCTTATCTTCTGACCATTGTTTAATTTCTTCAATATCTTCTTTGGGAGTATCTGATAAAAAGGCAACATGAGTATTAATTTTCTTTTCAATTGAAATCGGTTTATCTTTAGTTTCAATCATTTGAATATTAATTGGAATTGGCTTTTGTTGTATCATACACCATCGCGCATTTTCTTCTCTGTAAACAAGCGTGCATCCTAATTTTTCTAAAAGTTCTAAAACTAATTCCAAGCTGTTTGGCGCGATATTATATGCAAAATGATGTAATTTTACTTTCATTTTATTTTCTAGGTTTTAAAAATTTGTTTTTTGTTTTGGATGAAGGATAGTGTCTGTGTCTATTGACTAATTACTTTGTCTGTTTTAAAACACTCCATTGTGGTTGGTTTAAGTCAGGAGACCTGAACCAGCACGGAATCTGAAATGAGTTACAAATTTATTCCCAAACTCTCTTTTTATTCAACTCCTCTTTTTCTCTAAACGCTTTTTCTAAATCAATATCAAGACGATTTGCAATTGCGCATAAATAGGTTAATATATCAGATAACTCGTGGTCTACAGAACTAAATTTAGAATTGCGATCAACCTTTATGTTCTCTGATTTGCGAATTGCTTTAAATAATTCGCCAATTTCCTCACCAAGCAAAAGGCATTTTTGCAATATGGACTCATCTGTAAATCCACGTTCGTTTTCCATCTCGTTGACATATTTTTGGAGATCTTTTAGCGTTGGTTGTTCTTTTAAATGAAGCATAATGTGAATTTTAAAAATAAACTTCTTATTTAAAACCGTTGGTGTTGGTTCAGGTTTCTGGCCTGAACCAGCAAAATATACTTTTTAAATTAAATTTGTTTTAATGCCCATTTTATTATATTGTATATATAATAGAGTTGATTGGCAAATAAAGTTTTGGTGTCATACGGGTTAAAACCTGAACTTCAAAAGAGAAATCTGGAGATCAGATTTTAGTCTGTAAATTTAAATCTCATGACAGTATTATAAACAAAAAACCATTTTTAAAAACGGTTTTTTTGTTTTAGAATGAGATAGACTTCGTGCATTTTAGATTGATTGGTTTATTATTATTTTATTCTCTTTTACTTGTGTCGTCTTTTGAATCAATTTTATAAATACAAAGATTGCTTTTTACAAGCTCGCATTCTTCGTCATTCAAATTTTCAAGTCTGGCAGAAAGTTCAAAATAAGTTCCATCCGACTTATAGCCATAATAAAATTCAGGATATTTTGGATCTTGAAAATCTGTTGATCCAAAATATCCCATAAGCTCTTTGCGTATCTTAGAAGAGCCATTGTTCAATTTAGAAATCTCGTTACTGATTGGATATCCGCCATTATTATTCGCATATGCTTCTAATGCGCTTTTTATACGACGCAAACTAGACTTTCTCATAATATCATGTTCTATTTTAAGTTGATCTGAAACATAACTATTTTCTGAAGATGGTTTTATTTCAAATTCATTAGAGAAGACATCTATCGGAATACTTGATTCCCCATCCCTATTATCTTCAGTTATTTCATTTTTACTGTAGTGGAGCACAATTTTATAAATTCCTGATTCTGCATAAGCTTCATCATAGCCAAAAGGAATTTTCTTATCCCAAAAACTTTCTATATCTTCTTGCGAATTTATTTTCTTTGTTTCAATACTATTAAAATCAACTCCGCTAGAAAAGCAAGAATACCACGTTGAAAGCGTCATCCAATAATCATCTTTAACATATTTCTGAACCGAAAAATAAAGTTCTCTTTCGCATTGTTTTGGTAAAAAAAAGAGCCAAACATCATTTTTACCTTTATTCATTATGGAAATATTAACAGGCTCATTTTGATTATAAATAGTTTTATCCGTTTTTACTTCTATTAAATAATCTTGTGTAGGATCTTTTTTAGATAAGTCTTCCTGTTTAGTTTCGTTATTTACGATCCTGCCATTAGAAAAGATTTTATCTCTAAACATAAATATTAAGACGGCTGCGAAAATAAAAAATAAAATTATGATTGTAATGACTTTTTTGATATGCATAATAAAATAAGTTAATAATTATTGAAATTTATTTATATTTTTCACATTATAAAAATAAATTATTCAAACATAAATTAATGCTTTCATTATAACAAATATTGCCTTGTTAGTAATGGTTATATTTTTAGTGGACCATAAGGGACTTGAACCCTTGACCTCTTCCATGCCATGGAAGCGCTCTAGCCAACTGAGCTAATGGCCCGTAATCATGTTAACATTTTAATATGATTCTGTGTCCTCGGCAGGAATCGAACCTGCATCTAGAGCTTAGGAGGCTCTTGTTCTATCCGTTGAACTACGAGGACGGATATTATGATACTAAGTTTGTTTTGCTTATTAAATATAACAGAATGTTTTATAGTAAGTCAACTTATGTATTCAGAGAAATGAATTATGAATTATGAATTATGAAATGTCAATGACAAAGAGTGTTGTTTTGTGGTTCAGAGAAAATTAATAAAGAAAAAATTGTGTTACACGTTACACGTTTTGCGTTACACGCTATATCTATGTTAAACTAGAATCATGAATATACCAAAAGAAATACGATCTATTATAGAAAAACTTGAAAAAAGCGGATTTGAGGCTTATGTTGTGGGCGGTCCTGTGCGCGATTTTTTGCTTGAAAAAATGCCGAAAGACTGGGATGTAACTACAAATGCCAAACCGGAGGAAATTCAGAAAGTATTTCCGGAAAGTTTTTATAATAACAAATTCGGCACGGTTACGGTTATTAATAAAGACGCGAAAGATGAAAGCTTAAAAAATGTTGAAATCACGACTTATAGAATTGATGTCGGTTATAGCGACAAGCGCCATCCGGACGCGATCAAATTTACACCGAGCTTGGAAGAAGATTTGGCAAGACGGGATTTTACAGTGAATGCAATGGCATTAAGAATCAAGAATCAAGAATCAAGAATCAAGAATTATGAAATCATTGATTTATTCGGCGGGCGGGAGGATTTGAAGAGTAAAATTATAAGAGCTGTTGGTGATCCTGGCGCGAGATTTAACGAAGATGCTCTTAGAATGCTTCGGGCAATTCGTTTTTCATCGCAGCTTGGATTTGAAATTGAAAAAAATACATTTAAGGCTATTCAAAAAAACAACAGTCTTTTAAAATTTATTTCTCAAGAAAGAATTAGAGACGAATTTGAGAAAATAATTTTGTCAGACAGGGCGTATGAAGGCATTGAATTTCTCCGCGTTTCCGGATTATTAAGTTTTATAGTTCCTGAGCTTGAAAAGGGCATTGGAGTAAGCCAAAATCGCCATCATATCTATACTATTTACGAGCATTTGATTTTGTCTTTAAAACACTGTCCGAGTAAAAAACTTGAAGTGCGTTTGGCCGCGCTTTTTCATGATATCGCCAAACCTCAGACAAAAGCGGGGATTGGACCTGATAGCACTTTTTATAATCATGATCTTGTAGGCGCAAAATTCGCGAGAAAAATACTTACTCGCCTAAAATTTTCAAATAAGACGATTGAAAAAGTGTCGCTTCTTGTTAAAAATCACATGTTTTATTATAATGTTGACGAAGTTTCAGAAGCTGGCGTTCGAAGGCTTATCAGGAGAACTGGCAAAGAAAATCTGAAAGACTTGATGGATCTTCGGATAGCTGATCGCCTTGGAAGCGGAGTGCCTAAGGCAAAGCCGTATAAATTGCGCCATCTTGAATATTTAATTGAAAAAGTAAGCAAGGATCCCGTATCAGCCAAGATGCTTAAAGTGAATGGGCAGGATATTATGAAAATTTTGAATACAAAACCAGGTCCAAAAATCGGAGCAATCTTAAAAGTTCTTTTATCTGAAGTCATTGAAGAGCCAGACAAAAATACAAAAGAATATCTTGAAAAGAGAGTAGAAGAATTAAGTAAACTATCAGAAGAAGAAATTAAAAAAAGCGAAAAAATTATTAAAGAAAAAAAGGAAGAAGAAGATTTAAAAGATAAAAAGAAATTTTGGGTGAAATAGCTAGCTAGCTTTTTAGATTGCAGCTTCTTAGCTTCTTAGGTTTTTTATAAAGAGCAATACAAGTCTAAACTTTTTTAACGGCAGTATTTTATATAAAAATTTATTTCTAAGCATTTCGTAATTTAAAACTTCACATAAAATTAGAATATAGAAGAATACTTTTTATAGCTGTCATTTCGAACCCGATAGGGTGAGAAATCTGTGAACTATACTATGCCAGAAATAAGAAAGGTTTAGGTGAGACTTGTTTAGCTTATAGATCTCTTAGTCGTTATCACTCTTTCGAGATGACAAAAGTGTTCTTCTACAGTCTAAAAATATAAAAAAAAAGCTAAAAGCTCTTTTTAAAATTTACAATTCCAACTCCTTATCTTACATTCTTTCCTTAAGCAACTCTATATGATCTCCTTCTGCCTCTATCAACCCGAAAAATATTTCTTTTACTCGCGGTTCCGTTGCCTGGTTATAAGCTTTCACATAAAATTCTTTTGTTTTTTCTTCAAGTTCAAGCGAGTTTTTTACATTTTCATTATCAAGACGAAAACAAATATCCTGCATACTTATGTCTGATCTGGGTTTTTTCAGGACCTTTGAAATTAAGAAAGCATGTTCCATTTCAATCTTTGCAAGATTTTGAAAAATTGATTTATTTTCCGCGTCTTGCGCGTAAGACATGGCGCATCTATAAAATTTTGCGTTTTCAAGCTCTAATTCCATTGCTTTTTCAAGATTCTCTCTTGAAATTTTGGAAAGATTATTAATATCATTTTCGTCTTTCCAGTCCTGAGCGCGGACTAAATAATCGTCATGCGCGCCGCAAAAAGGACAAGTAGATGATTTGTGTTCGGCAAAGATCACTTCCGAACAAAGTTTGCATCTAAAAATGTTTAGACTATATGTTTCAAGCATTTTTTTATTAAAAGTTAATTTTCAAAACTAAAAGCCGATGGACAATCTTTGTTTAGAATACAAGCTTTACATTTTGGATTGCGAGCCGCGCAGATCGTTCTGCCATGTGAAATTAAAAGGTTGGAAACTTTCTTCCAGTTTTTTTTATCTGTAATTTCCATTAAATCTTTTTCAATTTTTTCAGGATCTGAATTTTCAGATAAGCCAAGTCTTTGCGAAAGCCTTCTGACATGAGTATCAACTGCTATTCCATCATTTTTTCCAAATACTTCCGAAAGGACGACATTAGCGGTTTTTCTCGCGACCCCTGGGAGCATAATCAATTTTTCCATAGTATCTGGAATTTTTGAGTGAAATTTTCCCATTATTATTTTTGAAGACTCAACTATGTTTTTTGCCTTGTTTCTAAAAAATCCGGTTGTTCTTATATCTTTTTCAAATTCTTCAGCGCTAACTTGCGCGTAATCTTTCACCTTTTTATATTTTTTGAATAGATCTTTCGTTACTTCATTAACCCTTTTGTCTGTGCATTGTGCGGAAAGCATTGTCGCGACCAAAAGCTCATGCGGAGTTTTATAATTCAAAGCCGTTTTGGGATTTTTATATTTTTTACTTAAAAGAGTTATAATTTTTTTTACTCTTTGTTTTTTTTCTGGCATAGATAAAGTATTAAAAGTTATAAAATTCTTTAAGTATGAACATTTTAGTTTAATGTGCGGAATTTCAATATACGCTACGGTGACGGGCACCTCTTATATTTTGTTCTTTTAATATCAAGATATTTAATAAAGAGCATAATTTTCAGCCTATTGAATATATTCGAGGTGCCCGTCACCCAGAAGAGCTTTGCATTCGTGTCTTTAATACCTAATTTTTATTGTCTAAAAACTACAACCCAAAGAAGCTATATTTATTATACTCTTTTTATGAAAAAAATAAACTCTGTGGACTCACTGGGAATCCCCGCCCGTGGCGGGTCAGCCATGGGCTGAGAACCCTCATTATTATAATGAAAATGTAAAGGTGGACCCGGCGAGAATCCCCGCCCGTGGCGGGTCAGCCATGGGCTGAGAACTCTCACTATTTTGAGTGAAGAATATAATTGTGGACTCACTGGGAATCGAACCCAGAACTCAGCAATGCGAATGCCGTGTAATACCGTTTTACTATGAGCCCGGAATCATTTTAACATATAAGCATTTAAACATTTAAACAAAATATTTGCAAATATAAAATGAAATAAATTAGACCATCTCCAATAATAGAGTTGTCAGAAAAGCCTCGATCAATGCTGCAACAAACAATAACGGGATAAGAATTAAAACAAAAAATTTCAAAGCTTTTATGAATTCCTCTTTAAGACTTTCTTTTCTGCTGAATAATCTCCAAACTGCGACTTTTCCAATTCTTATGCCAATTGCGGAAGAGATAATTAAAACTGGAATCTCAATAATACCATGAGGTATGATTCCAAGAAAGAAAAAAATCCATGATATTTCTCCTGACACAACTTGAGCAAAAACACCTAAAATTAGTCCATTAGCAAAAACAGACAAAAGCGGAATTAGTCCCGCGAAGATCCCAAGCGGTAATATTACAAAAAGCTTGCTGACGTTATTTTCAAAAATAAAGAAAAAAAGCTGCAAAGAAGTAACTTCTTCTTCAAACAGAAACATTGATTTCATTTCTTCAATAAGCATTTGTGTTTCTGACGGATAATTTTGCGCAATGACATATCCGCAGAAAACCGCAATAATAAAAACATACGAAGAAAATAAGATATATTTCTTTAAGCCGTATAAATACTGCCTAGCTTCTTTTAAATATTCCATAAAGTTAATGCGGGTAAATTGTATGAATTTATCTCCTGACCAAATTATATCATCTTAAGCCAAATTTTCCCAATTATTTTGAGTTTTAAAAAATGGAATTGGAAGAAATATGTAAAATTGACAGGGCAATTCATTTTCTGATAATATTTAGATAAGGAGGTGGCTATAATAGCCAATAAAAAAGAATCTGAGATGAAGGAGGGGATAAAAAAAATAATACTGGAATATTTAAAAGATAACAGTCCTTGTGAGTCCAAAAGATTGCAAAATGAGGTAAGAGAGCAAAGAGATTTCAAGGAGTCTATAGTAGATATTAGAAGCTGCTTTGCGGAACTTATTAAATCAGAGTTAATAAGTTCTGAAACGGATAGAATAGAAGGATCTATAATTCGTTATTTCAGTTATATTGAACCTAAAAAAACTAAATGAAAAAATTCAAAAATAAAAGGCGAATCTCAATAATAAAATTGAAAATCCGCTTTTTTTTTGGCTAATATTTTTTTATTTTCCAAAAAGAATTGAAAAATTCTTGTTTTTTTCCTTCGCTTCCGCACGGATAAACAGTTATCATATCAACACCAAAGGGGCTCTCCTCCTTCTCTAGTGTTATTCCTATTTCTCCAGCAAGTTCATTTACAAATTCAATATCGGACAGACTTACATCTATTCCAGTTGGCACTAATTGTTCCTCCTTGCTTTTTTACAAACCTTTTGATTTTTATTTCAGATAACAAATGCTATTCCTGAACTAAATTCAGGACAGGCTCTGCTTGTTGAAGGATAATGATTCGACAAGCTCACCATGACATTTATATTTTCCAAACAACAAAAATCCCGAGTTTTTGAAACTCGGGACTTTGTTCTGCAGATTAAATTTGAAATATCAAACCAACCTACAGGACAAAGCCCCGCGGCTAATAATAATGCTGATAATTATATTTTGTTGTGGTTTATTGGCTAAGTTCATTTTTAGTTTTTTGGGTGTATATATAAATTGATTTGTTTGAAAAATGAAGAAAAGAAATTAAACATTATCTTAATGTATGACTTCTTTCCTCGATACGATCATCGTTTGATTTATCTATAAAAATAGCAATCGACGTCTCTGTTGCAGTGGGCTGTTCTTTTATATTTTTTCCTATATCTTCTTTGCTTTTTTGTTCATCGCTCATTATTATTGCTGCCTCCTCAAGCTTCTAATAATCTTTTTTATCAAGATTAAATAAAATTAAAATATCTTTTTGCTTTTTAATTTCATTATTAGAATTATGAGAGGATTATCTTAGGATATTTTCCTTTTACAAGATAATCCTTTCTATCTCCCGGGATCTTCCGTGGAGATTTCTATTTACAAAAGATTTTATAAACAGAAATTGTCTTTGGAAATTAGGAGAAAGGTAAGGAGGGGGCGGTTTTTGATAAACTTGATAAT
>JAGLXN010000031.1 GCA_023132875.1 Candidatus Parcubacteria bacterium | reverse complement strand
GATAAAAAAATTACGATTGAAGGAAATAAATATTTTCAAAATAAGTCCTTAAAAGAGGTTTCTCTTGAGGTTGTTAAAAATAAAGAAATAAATATTATTCCCGATAGATTTGAAAAAACATATTTTCATTGGATGAAAAATTTGCGCGACTGGTGTATTTCAAGGCAGATTTGGTTCGGACATCGGATTCCGGTTTGGTATAAAAATGAATCAGGAATCAAGAATCAAGAATCAGGAATAAATTCAAAATTAGAGAAGGAAATTTATGTTGGTTTCGAAGCGCCAAAAGAAAAATATAATAAAGCGGTTTTATTGCATGCTTGGGGCTCTGGTCCTGATGAAGCATTTTTTCCTTGGCTTGAACATGAGTTTGAATATAGAGGGATTGAAGTAGTAATTCCTAGTTTTCCGAATCCTGATAATCCTGATTTTAATGAGTGGCTGAAAGAATTTAATAAAATTGAAACAGATGAAAAGACGATCGTAATAGGCCGTTCCTTGGGAGCGACTTTGGCTTTAGGCGCGGCTATGAGGGGCAAAAAATTTGGAAATTTGGTTTCAGTCTGTACTCCATTGGAAAATTCTGAAATACCGGAATTTTTTGAGCAGATGGGCGAATTGGATTTTGAAAAGATTAAAAATAATATTAAACAGTGTTCAGTTATTCATTCTAGTAATGATCCTTACATAAAATTTGAAATTTCTGAAAAGTTATCAAAAAATTTAGGTGTTGAATTAATTGTTGTTGAAAATGCTGATCATTTTTCAGGTGAAAGTTATAAGGAAATATTAAAAGCATGTAATGTATGGATACAAGATCCAGACACGCTGGACACCTGGTTTTCTTCGGGGCTTTGGACATTTTCAACATTGCTTGACCAAGACCACGAGAAATATAAAACATTTGAAGACTGGATTGTAAACAGTCCGGATTTGAAAAAATTTCATCCGACAAGTGTGATGGAAACGGGATATGACATTTTGTTTTTTTGGGTGGCGAGAATGATTTTGATGACAACATACGCAATAGGCGAGATTCCGTTTGAAAAAGTTTATTTGCATGGAATGGTGTGCGATAAGCAGGGAAGGAAAATGAGCAAGTCTTTGGGAAACGGTATTGATCCGATTAAGATGATTGAAAAATACGGAACGGACGCCTTGCGACTAAGTATGATCATCGGGTCCAGTCCTGGAAATGACATAAAAATGTATGAAGAAAAAATTGAAGGGTATCGAAATTTTGTGAATAAGCTTTGGAATGTCTCTCGATTTATAACATCTAAATGCGCTAAAAATATTAGTGATAAAAAAGAATGTTTATCTGAAAATAAAAAAATTGAAATTAGGAAATTAGGAAATTGGGAAATTGATTGTAAAAATTTAACTCTTGCGGATAAGTGGATTTTGAGTAGGTTAAATGATTTAATTAAAGAAGTCACGGATGATTTGGATAATTATAAATTTTCGCAGGCGGGAGAAAGGCTAAAAGAATTTACCTGGAATGAATTTGCTGATTGGTATATTGAAATTTCAAAGATTGAGGAAAATAAGGATGAAATTTTAAATTATGTTTTAGAAACTTTATTAAAACTTTGCCATCCGTTTATTCCTTTTGTAACGGAAAAGGCTTGGGAGGGAATAAATAGAGAAAGTTTACTAATAACAGAAAAATGGCCGTATAGGAACACAAAATTTTGTGTTCTTACGATAGACGAAGATTTTGAAATAATTAAAAACATTATTACCGTTATTCGCAATGCGCGCGCGGAATATGAAATTGAACCGTCTAAAAAAATAAAAGCTGTTATTTATGCCGGAAAACAAAAGGAACTTATTAAATCACAAGCGCATTTAATTAAAAATCTTAGAACAGGAATTGATACATCGGAAATAAAAGAAAAAGGCGATAAAATTGAGAAAGCTGCCTATTTAGTTGTTGGCAATATTGAAATTTATTTAATAGGACTGATTAACGAAGAAAAAGAAATGGAAAAGACTAAAAAAGAAATTGATGAACTAGAAAAATATATACAACAAATAAGAATAAAACTCGGCAATGATAATTTTGTCGCTAATGCTCCGCGGGAAATTGTTGAAAAGGAGAGGGAAAAATATCAAGGAAGTAGCGCAAAGTTGGAAAAACTGAAAAAGAAATTGGTGTCGTTGGGTAGTTAAATATTACGAATTACGAAATTGTTATTTTGAAAAATTAAATAAAAAAGTTTTGCATTAAGGTTCCACAGCCCTGCGGGACTATGGAACCAACGAAGGAATATTAAAGGATATGTTTACATGTTAAAATGTTAAAATGTTAAAATGAACTGGTCCTTGTTGTAATTTTTAAAAATGGTATAATAATATTACATTGTTAAATTGTTCTATTGTTAAATTATTATGTATGGCATAATAATAAGACGCGGTAACAATTTAACAATTTAACAATATAACAATATAAAAATATGACAAAACAAAAAAAATCGTTTCTGGACAAAATTGTTAGTTCTGATTCTGATGAAGAAAAAGGAATAGAGACGACAAATGAAAATGAAATAAACAATGATAACAGCGAGAATGTTGGTGAAAAAGACATTAATGAAAGCAGGCTTCAAAACAATATTGATGGAAATAGTTCTGAAAAGGAAAAGGTTGGTGAAAAATGGCTCACAGAAGGGGAAGATAGCGCTGATGAAGAGGGGCAGTTGACGGTAGATGTTTATAAAACAAAAGATCTTATTGTTATAAAGTCAATTATTGGCGGCGTCCGGCCTGAAGATTTGGATGTTTCTATTACAAGCGATATGGTGACCATAAAAGGAAAAAGGAACAATATTGATAATGTAGTGTCTGATGATTATTATTACCAAGAGTGTTTTTGGGGAAATTTTTCGCGCTCAATTATTTTGCCAAATGATATTAAAACAGAAGGAGTTGAAGCAACGATTAAAAATGGAATTCTTACTATAAAGCTTCCTAAAATAGAAAAGAACTCTTCTATGAAAATTGAAGTAAAGAGCGAATAATTTAAATTAATTTTTATGATATTTAATTTTTTCAAAAAACCGCCTTCTAGTTTTTTAGGAATTGATATAGGTACAACCGGCATAAGAATAGTTCAATTGGGATCACAGGACGGAAACATAATATTGGAAAACTATGCTTCAATAGAAACTAAAGATTATTTAGAGATTTTAGGAAATGGAGGCAATTTGAATAATATAAAAATGTCTGATAGCAAAATAGCGAAAGATCTTGGAAAAATTATAAAAAAATCTGGGATAATGTCAAAGAAAGTCGCAATGTCAATTCCGATATCTTCCGCTTTTTCGTCAATTATGGATTTACCGGATATTTCAGAAGAAGAAATTACTAAGGCGGTTGACTTTGAAGCTAGGCAATATATTCCTATACCTATAAACGAAGTTGTTTTTGATTGGAACATTATCGGCAAAGAAATAAAGAACGAGAATAATAATATGGTTGATAATTCAAAACAAATAAAGAAAATTAAAGTATTATTAGTAGCAATTCCGAAAGAAACGACTAGCAAATACATGAATATTGCGGAGATATTAGGTTTAAAATTAATTGCTTTAGAAACTGAATCTTTTTCTCTTGCCAGGTCTTTGGCTGGTAAAAGCGAGGGAGTTTTTACGATTGTTGATATTGGCAATAAAACTACAAGCGTAACTATTGTTGAAAATGGTTCTGTTATAGGAAGCCATACTGTTTTAGGGGCTGGAGGAGAAGAAATTACTAAAATTATTAGTCATGGATTCAGTATTGATTTTAATAGAGCGGAGAACTTAAAAATGGATGTTGGTTTTAGCGCGAATAGGGGTTCGGAAAAAAAGATCTCTGAAGTCATGTTGCCAATAATTAATATTATTATTTCAGAAATTAAAAAAATAAACGAATCTCATTCTCGCGTTGGCAAGAAGAATGTTAAAAAAGTTATTTTAGCAGGAGGAACTGCAAATCTTCCCGGTTTAATCGCGCACTTTTCGAAGGAACTTGATGTACCCGTAGAAATTGGAAATCCTTGGAAGAATATCATATATGACAGTGCTTTAAATAAAGCATTGAAGGAGAATTCACCATTTTTCTCAGCGGCCGTTGGTCTTGCTCTAAGAGGATTTGAGAAATAGAACACATAAACATTTTAACATACAAACATACTAACATTTTAACATAATTTATACTAAAGTTTCTGCTGAATATTTTGATGAATTATGATATTACTAAACTATCTCAATATCTTTACATTTTATACTTTCAAAAAATCAAAAAAGAATCTTGTTAGTATGTTAGTATGTTAACATGTTAAAGTGATATGCAATGAATCAAGAATATCTAAAAAAAGTTTATGATTATTTGATTTCCAATAAAATAGCAGATAAAAAGCAAATAGATGAAATTTTTGAAGAATCTAGTAAAAGTAATCTGGATATTTTTAATGTTTTAGTCAGAAAAAAAGTAACAAATGAAGAAGGTGCGGTTAAAATTAAATCGAATTTATTGAATATTCCCTATATAGACTTAAAAAAAGTAATAGTTGATAGTTCGGTTTTAAGAGAATTTCCAGAAAGGGCAGCATTGTTTTATAAGTTTATACCATTTGAAAAAATTGATAATTCTATTAAAGTTGCGATGGTTGATCCTACGAATATTGATGCCCTGGATGCTTTAAAATTTATTTCCGTGAAGCAGAACTTGAATACAAAAATATATATTATTTCCGCAACTAGTTTCAATATCGCCATTAAGCAGTATAGGAAGTTCGGAGAAGAACTTGAGAATGTGTTAAAAAACGTTGACCAGCAAATTGTAGACAAGGAAGAACCGCAGAAAAAAAAGGAAGAATCAAAAAGAATTTTAGAAGAAGCTCCAGTAGCTAAAATTGTTGATATAATAATTTCTCATGCCGTGGAAGGCAGGGCCAGTGATATTCATATTGAGCCTAGCGAAGACGATCTTAGAGTCCGGTATAGACTAGATGGAATTTTACATAATTCACTAGTTCTTCCAAAAAGAATTAGTGCCGCAGTTATTTCAAGGATAAAAATTCTTTCTAATTTAAAAATAGATGAAACAAGAAAACCGCAAGATGGAAGGTTTAGGTTTAATCTTTCTTCTGGCGGAAATATTGAAAAAAGCGTTGATTTGCGTGTTTCCACTTTTCCTACTGTGAATGGCGAGAAAACTGTAATGAGAATTTTAGATACTTCTTCAGATATTAACACTCTTGAAAATTTGGGCATTTGGAAAAGAGGACTTGATCTTATCAATGAAAATATTAATAAGCCATTTGGTATTGTGCTTGTTACTGGTCCGACCGGATCCGGAAAATCAACCACGCTATATGCCATGCTTAAAATTTTGAATAAAGAGGGAGTAAATATAGTTACCTTAGAAGATCCTGTGGAATACTTTATGGCAGGTATAAATCAAAGTCAGATACGGGCAGAAATAGGATATTCATTTTCTTCTGGTTTAAGATCTATTTTACGCCAGGATCCTGATATTATTATGGTAGGTGAAATAAGAGATAAAGAAACTGCGGAATTAGCAACACACGCGGCTCTTACCGGTCATTTAGTCTTATCTACTTTACACACAAATAATGCCATTGGAGTGATACCAAGACTTATTGATATGGGGATTGAGCCATTTCTTATCTCGTCCGCCTTGAATGTTGCTATCGGGCAAAGGCTTGTTAAAAAAATATGTAAATATTGCAAAGAAGAGATAACGCCCTCTATTAGCATGAAAGAAATTATTAAAAAAGAACTTGATGATATTCCAGAAGACCAAAAACAAGATTTAAATTTAAAGGATGGAATTAAGCTTTTTCAAGGAAAGGGATGTTCTGAATGCAAAGGATCAGGAACTTCCGGAAGGATGGGTGTTTATGAAGTTTTATCCATGACTCCCGAGATAGAAAATAAAATGTCTTCTAAAATTACAGAAAGTGATATAGCTAAAGAGGCAGAGAAACAAGGGATGATAACGATGAAACAGGATGGTATAATGAAAGCTCTTTTAGGGCTTACTACAATAGAAGAGGTATTAAGAATTACAGAAGACTAAAACATACTAACATACTAACATATTAACATATTAACATCTATAAATTTCTATATCAGTTTGTTAAAATGTTAAAATGTTAATATGTTAATATGAATAATTATGGACCAAAATAAAAAAACAAAGGTTTTAATAATTGAGGACGATTCCTATATTTCTGATATGTATAGAATTAAATTTGAATCCGAAAATTTTGAAATTGCTGTAGCAAATAACGGGATTGAAGGAATAAAATTCTTGGAAAAAGTGGTGCCGGATATTATTCTTTTAGATGTCGTTATGCCTAAAGTAGATGGATTTAGCGTTTTGAAAACGATAAAGAAAAATCCAAAGCTGAATAAAATTCCTGTTGTTCTTCTAACAAATCTAAGCCAAAAAGAAAATGTTGAAAGAGGTTTTGAGCTTGGGGCCAGCAGTTATATAATAAAAGCGCATTTTACACCGTCAGAAGTTGTGGAAAAGATTAAGGAAGTTTTGAAACAAGAATCATAAATTGAGTATACGGTATATAGTATACAGTATGTAGTATTCAGTATAAATATGAACAACCAAAAAATAAAATCATTTACAGATCTAGAAGCGTGGAAAGAAAGCCATAAACTGGTTTTAATGGTTTATAAGGCCACTAAAGATTTTCCCAAGGAAGAAATGTTTGGTCTTACGAGCCAATTGCGGAGAGCTGCAATTTCAATAGTTTCAAACATAGCTGAAGGATTTTCAAGACAAGGAGCAAAAGAAAAAATTCAATTTTATTATATATCCAAAAGTTCAAACACAGAAGTTCAAAGCCAGCTTCTAGTTGCTAAAGATCTTAAATATTTGACTGAAGAAGATTTTAGCAATATAGCCGAACAATCCATAAAAGCCAATAAACTTATAAGCGGTTTAATTAAATATTGTAAAAATACTAAATACTAAATACTGTATACTAAATACTAACTTATAAATTATGACAAGCATTAATGTTAAACAAGAACTAGATAGTTTATTGATAAATACTGCGCAGGAAGGATCTTCTGATCTTCATATGTCGGTCGGCCGCTATCCTACGCTTAGAATAGACGGAAGACTGGTTCCGTTAACAAATAAAGAAATATTAACTCCTAAAAGAACAAAGGAGATTGTTTATGCGTTTCTAAATGAGAAGCAAAGGGAGCAATTTGAAAGCAATAAAGAGCTTGATATTTCTTATGAATTTGAAGGAAAAATTAGATTTAGAGTGAATATTTTTTATCAAAGGGGATATGTAAGCGCCGCTTTTAGGCTTATTACTTCTAAAATAAGAACTTTGGAAGAACTTAATATTCCAAGCATGGTTTATGATTTTACAAAACCAACTCAAGGATTTGTTCTTGTTGTAGGACCTTCCGGACATGGAAAATCAACTACGCTAGCAGCTTTGATTGATAGAATAAACCATCAAAAATATGCTCATATAGTTACTATTGAAGATCCTATTGAATATGTATATACTCAAGACAGGTGCATTATAAATCAAAGAGAAGTTCATACCGATACAGAGTCTTTTGATATGGCTTTGCGCAGTGTTTTTAGAGAGGACGCGGATGTTATTCTTGTTGGAGAAATGAGAGATCCAGAGACAATAAGCACGGCTATTACCGCCGCTGAAACCGGACATCTTGTTTTTGCGACATTGCATACAAATAGCGCTTCTCAAACCGTGGACAGGATTATTGATAGTTTTCCCGCTGGACAGCAGGATCAGATCAGAGCGCAACTGGCAGGCAATCTTTTAGGCATATTGTCGCAGCGTCTTGTTCCTAGGATAGAAGGGGGAAGAGTACCAGCGGTAGAGATAATGATAGCCAATTCTGCTATAAGAAATTTAATTAGGGAAAATAAGAATCACCAATTAGACCTTGTTATCAATACAAGCGCGGATGAAGGAATGATTTCTTTGAACAGTTCTTTAGCGAGTTTAGTAAAAAATAGAGAAATATCCTTGGAAAACGCAGAAATTTATTCTACTAATGTTAATGATCTAAAAATGATGATGCAGAGATAAAGCGGGAACTGATTTGTAACCAGTTTCTTAATGTTTTGAAAGTTCAATAGAGACGCGATTAATCGCGTCTCTACGATAGTTTTTGTTTATTATTCAAGTCTAATGTAAAATAGGAAATTTATGGAACGGGTTACAAACCCGCTCCCGCGAAGGATTTATCTCTAAAGAATTTGAATATGAGCATTTTAGGAGCTTAGCTCCTAAAATATGCGAGTGTTTGTTGCGCCTAAAGCGTAAAAGTGATATACTAAAAGTAGTTTAGTTTTATTCTACTGATATTTTTCTAAAAAACTTAAATTAAAATTAAGAAAGGAGGTGAAACGAATGATAAAACTTAATAAGAAGGGTTTTACCTTAATTGAACTTTTGGTTGTTATTGCAATTATTGGTATTTTAGCGTCTATTGTACTTGTTTCATTAAATGATGCAAGAAATAAAGGGTATGATACACAGGTAAAATCTGATATTGCGCAGATTAGAAATGGAATGGAAATATGTTATGATAATAATAATGGAACGTATGTTGGTTGCACTACGGCAGCTGCGCTTGGCATTACTAATTTAACTCCTCCTGCGTGTAGTTCAGATAATACAAATGGTTATGTTGGTGTTGCTGCTACTTCTATTGGTGTTACAGCCTCCACATATGCCATTCATGCTGACTTATGTGCCGGTGCTTTTGACTGGTGTCTTGACAGTACTGGAACGGCAAAAGCTACTGCTGCTGCTGTTGGAGATAATGCGTCTGTGTGTCCATAATTTGTTTATACATGTCTATTTATAACATGTGCATGTTAATAAAAAAGAGTAAATTCAATTTACTCTTTTTTGATTGTTTGGTATAATTGAAGCAGCTGATTATTTTTTTAAATTCATTATGATAAACAAAAATAAAGGTTTTACTTTAATTGAACTTTTGGTTGTTATCGCAATTATTGGTATTTTAGCGTCAATTGTTTTGGTGTCTTTAAATGATGCAAGGAATACTGCAAAAGATGTGGTAATAAAAAGCGCCATTCAGGAAGCTGCAAAAATTGCGGAAATTTTTATAGACGATACTGGCGATTATAATTTAGTTTGTAATGATTCAAGAATTGCTGCTGGAGGGGTTATTAGAAATGAAATTGTGGAAAACGGGGGCTCTTTTTCTTGTGGGGATACTGCTGTTGGCTATTGTTTTTCGTCTACTCTTAACATAGGAGGAAGTGTTTGCGTGGACGGATATAGGGAATTAAAATATGGTTTTGTGTGCGATGCGACGGGGGATGATATTGTTTGTGATTGATATTAAATTGTTACATTGCTCTATTGCTAAATTGTTGGATTATTGAGATTCCCCTCTTGAGAGGGGTGTAGATGTTGGGTAATTCATTGATAGAAGCTGTCATTCTGAACTTGTTTCAGAATCTATTTTGTGGTAAATTTTGTCTGTGGTTTATTTCACAAGACTGGATGTAGTAGAAGAAAGATCCTGAAATAAATTCAGAGCCTGTCCTGAATTTAGTTCAGGAATGACAAAATTATTTTGTGATTCAAAATATTTATAAATATCCAATATCAAATTTCCTAATATTTTTCATTTATGTTTTTATTTTATATTATAATTTTTATTTTCGGTCTTGCTGTCGGCAGTTTTTTGAATGTGGTTATTTTTCGGCTGGAAAACGGAGAGAAAATAGTAAATGACAGATCAAAATGTTTGCATTGCAAGCATATTTTGGCATGGTATGATTTGATTCCGGTTTTAAGCTTTATATTCTTAAGAGGCAGGTGCCGTTATTGCGGAGAGAGGATTTCTTGGCAGTATCCATTGGTAGAATTGGGGACGGGAACGCTATTCTTGTTAATTTTCAATTTTTCCGCCCAAGGCGGACCAGCCTCGGGCTGGCAATTTTTACCTTTATTATTCTGGTTTTATATTGTTTCATCTTTGACAGTCATTTTTATCTATGATCTGAAGCATTATATCATTCCAGATAAAATAATTTATCCGGCGATAATCGTAACATTCATTTATAAATTGTTTGAGATTTGGAATTTTGGTCATTGGAATTTATTTGGAATTTTGAATTTGCCAGCCCAAGGCTGGTCCGCCTTGGGCGGAGAAATTGGAAATTTAATAATTGTTTTTAATTCATTTATCGCAGCTATTTTCACTAGCGCTTTCTTTTTAAGCATTGTGCTTCTTACTCGCGGTAGAGGAATGGGCGGCGGTGATGTTAAACTAGGATTTTTAATGGGACTAATATTAGGCTGGCCGTTAGTTTTAGCCGCTTTATTTTTGTCGTCTATTTTGGGATCAATGGTTGGAATATTTTTGATATTTATCGGCAAGAAAAAAATGAAAAGTATGATCCCATTTGGTCCGTTTTTGGTTCTCGGGACTTTTATAGCATTGTTTTGGGGAGAGAGGATTGTTGAGTGGTATTTAAATATGATTATTTAATTATTTATCAACAAATTAAATTGCCAAATTGTCCTATTGTCAAATTGACAATATATCATTAAACACAATTAATTTTTTATATGAATAAAACAAAAGCAGTACAACGAATAAATAAACTAAAAAAAGAAATAAATCATCATCGCTATCTTTATCATGTTTTGGATAAGCAGGAGATCTCTGACGCGGCGCTGGATTCATTGAAGCATGAGCTTGATGAGCTTGAGTGGCATTATCCGGAATTTATAACGCCGGATTCTCCGACACAAAGAGTCGGAGGAAAGCCGCTGGATAAATTTGAGAAAGTAAAACATAAAGCCAGACAGTGGTCTTTTAACGATGCTTTTGAAAAAGAGGAAATTGTTGATTTTGAGAAAAGAGTCAAAAAAATTCTTATAGAAAATGGAGAGAAAAAAGACATAACCCTGAATTATACTTGCGAGCTTAAAATTGACGGGCTTCATGTTGTTTTGGAATATGAGAACGGAATTTTGAAAACGGGAGCGACTAGGGGTGATGGCAAAATCGGGGAAGATGTAACGCAGAATTTAAAAACAATTGAAAGTATTCCGCTTAAAATAGAAAAAAACGCAAACATTGTTATTGAAGGAGAAGTATTTATGTCTAAGGATGTTTTTGAAAAGTTAAATAAAAAAAGAGAAAAAAGCGGCGAGGTATTATTCGCAAATCCCAGAAACGCCGCCGCTGGCGCGATTAGACAGCTTGATTCTAAAATTGCCCGAGAAAGAAAATTAGATTGTTTCATTTATGATTTGTCGTGGGTGAAACCTGTTCCTAGTTCCCCTAATAAGGGAGGGAGGAAGGTTTTTGAACTTCCGAAAACTCAAAGTGAAGAATTGGAACTGTTAAAAAACTTAGGATTTAAAGTAAATAGATTTTGGAAATATTGCCAGAACGTAAATGAAATTTTAGAGTTTTATAACTACTGGAAGAAGCATAAAGACAAAGAAAATTATTGGATAGACGGAATTGTTGTGAAATTGAATAATATTAATTGGCAGGAAAAAGTCGGACATACCGGAAAAGCTCCGCGCTGGGCAATTGCTTATAAATTTCCAGCTGAACAGACAACGACCATTATTGAAGATATAAAAGTTCAAATTGGAAGAACGGGAGCGCTAACGCCAGTCGCGCATTTGAAACCTGTAAATATTGCCGGTTCTACTGTTTCCAGGGCTACTTTACATAATGAAGATGAGATAAAACGGCTTGATGTGAAAATTGGCGACACTGTAGTTATTCAGAAGGCTGGAGATATAATTCCTGAAATAGTAAGTGTTGTAAAAGGATTAAGAACAAGCAAAGAAAAAAAATTTATAATGCCAAAAAGATGTCCGAATTGCAAAACGGAAGTTGTAAAATCAGAGGGAGAGGTTGCTGTTTATTGTCCGAATAAAAATTGTTTCGCGGTTGAACTTAGGAAATTGAGTCATTTTGTAAGCAAAAAAGCTTTTAATATAGACGGGTTTGGTCCGAATAAAATAAAGCAGCTTGCAAATGAAGGGATTATATCAAGTTTTTCGGATATATTTGAACTTAAAAAGGGGGACTTGGAACCGCTTGAAAGGTTTGCGGAAAAATCAGCTGACAATCTAATTGACGCGATTAAAAAAAGCAAAGACATAACGCTTGGAAAATTTATTTTTGCCTTGGGAATTAGGCATGTTGGCGAGGAAATGGCGTTGGATCTCAGCAGAATACTCGGCGCGCTTAGCAGATTTAAAACTATTACGAAAGAAGATCTTGAAGCGATGAACGGTGTAGGGCCAAAAGTCGCTGAGAGCGTTTATAATTATTTTCACAGCAGAGAAAATTTGAAATTGATTGATGATCTATTAAAAGCGAGCGTAAGAATAAGCGGAGAAAAAAAAGTATCTCAGAAATTAAAAGAACAGTCCTTTGTTTTGACCGGAACTTTGCGAACTTTAAGCCGCGATGATGCGAAAGAAAAAATCCGAGCTTTAGGCGGAAATATGTCTTCTTCTGTTTCCGCCAGCACTGATTATGTTGTAGCTGGGAAAAAACCGGGAAGCAAGATTAAAAAAGCGGAGAAGTTGGGAGTGAAGATTTTAAATGAAGAAGAGTTTTTGAAGATGGTGAAGTAAATTTTAAATCTTTTCCATTGCGGAGGATTAGCCTCGTGACACCCAATCCGTATAGTGGAAGAATACAACCGTCCTACGAATCGCCGAGGGGCAAAGTCCTACAGTGGCAAAAATAAGTTATTGCGGGCTTGGTCATAGCTGTTGCCTTAATTTAATAATTTGCTATAATTGTATTAAACAAATAATAATTTCACAAAAGATTTATGAAGATTTTTAAAACGTTGATACGAGAGAGGGTAATTCCCGCTCGCCCTCGCCGTGTTTTGATTTATCTAAAAATTTTTAATAAAAGCACCATTTTTTGATGGTGTTTTTTGGTATTTGCGAAATAATATTGCTCTTTCACTATTATTGCAATGACAATGAAACAAAATAAAATATTCTTTTCTTCCTATAATTTATTATAAATTTAACTAATCAATAACAACAAAAACATGAAATCACGCAATAGCGACAAACAAGAATCATTTCGTTGGATAAAAGCAGGGCTAACAGTCATCATTTTTTCCCTGGTTATTTCCGTTGTCATAGTTAAAGCAGGTTTTTTAATATCTACAGTTAGTCCAGTGGTTACAAGCCATATTTTCTCCGATACTTATGCCAAACCGGCCGTCAACCCCTCTATTATGAATCCAAGCAGCCAGACAAACGCTCATGGCCGAAGAATTATTAAGATCGGCACACAAATATGGATGGCTGAAAATTTGAATGCGGGAACGAGAATTGACGGCGCGAGCGAACAAACTGACAATGGCATCATAGAAAAATACTGCTATGACAATAATGAAGAAAATTGCGCTACGGACGGCGGACTATATCAATGGAACGAGGCAATGGGACATACTACCACGGAAGGCGCTCAAGGCATTTGTCCCAATGGATTTCATATTCCGACTGACGCTGAATTACACATACTAGAAAACTATCTTAAAGACGGCGCAAATTCATGTAATAGCACCAGAAGCTATGGACAGGACTGCGATACAGCCGGAACAAAACTTAAGGTAGGCGGCACGAGTGGTTTTGAGAGCATTCTCACCGGATACCGCGGTATCAGCAGTTCGTTGTTCAGTGGGCAGGGTAGATACGCGCACTTCTGGTCTAGCTCACAGCGTGATGTATACGTATTTCGAGTATGGCTGCGTTATTTGTATTCGCCTTCCACGGTCGGCCGAGCAAGCTACCCCAAGACCTATGGTCTTTCTATTCGCTGTCTTAAAGATGTTTCCTTGCCTGATGCTGCTGCTATGAAAGAATAAAACCGTAAGCCTATATAATGACAAATTAAAAAAACAATTTAAACTTTAATCTAAACCTGTGCTCATCCAAGACATTGTTCCGATAAAAAAAGAAGAAAGAAAGCAAGTCTCTTCTTCGCCAAAACCGCGGCAAGTAAAAAAAGCGTCAAAAAAAGCGCTGCCTGTTTTACTGATCGCTTTTTTGATAATCCAATTGATCGGCGGAATACTGCTTCCTTTTTCTGAACAAGTTTCAGCTGTTCCTGTGATTGATCAAGATGCAGGGACTTGGCAGGACACTTTTTCTGACTCTGCCGGTATTAGCTCTTCTTCAAACGTAACCGTTGGCGACGGAGATATTAAACTGACTCCTTTTTCTACTACGCACACGACAAGAGCGGATTTTAACACTGGAACAAAAGACGGTGCTCAAATAACCAGCGTTTCAGGCGGAGAGCTTGCGCTTGCCGGTACCACAACTGTTTACAATGCCGCTTCAACGCCGTCTTTGCCAGGCAATAGTGTCTATCACTCCTGGAAAGACGCGAACGGGGATGTTTATGTGAGCACTGGCGGTGGCGGATTAACTATTATCCATTCCGATGACACGACAACTATCTATAACACCGGCTCAACGCCATCTTTGCCAGATAATGATATCTATCACTCATGGAAAGATACTAATGGAGATATTTACGTAAGTACTTGGGGCGGCGGCTTAACTATTATTCATTCTGATAACACAACAACTGTTTATAACACCGGCTCAACGCCATCTCTACCGGGTAATAATGTTGTTCACTCCTGGAAAGACACAAACGGGGATGTTTATGTGAGCAATTTCGAAAATCTCAATTTTAACGGCGGTTTGACTATTATCCATTCCGATAATACAACAACTGTTTATAACACTACCTCAACGCCATCCTTGCCACATAATAGTGTTCAACACTCCTGGAAAGACACGAACGATGATGTTTATGTGAGTGTTGAGGGCAGTTTGACTATTATCCATTCCGATAATACAACAACCGTTTACAACACCACTTCAACACCGTCCCTGCCATATTATGTTCAACACTCCTGGAAAGACACGAACGGGGATGTTTATGTGAGCGCTAACGGCGGTTTAACTGTTATCCATCCCGATGACACGACAACTATCTATAACATCGGCTCAACGCCATCCTTGCCAAGTAATGATATTCGACACTCCTGGAAAGACACGAACGGGGATGTTTATGTGAGCACTAATGGTGGCGGTTTGGCCGTTATCCATTCCGACAACACCATAACTGTTTACAACACCACCTCAACGCCATCCTTGCCGGATAATGATTATGTTCAACACTCCTGGAAAGACACGAACGGGGATGTTTATGTGACTATATGGACTAGTGGTTTGACTGTCATTCATTCCTCTTCTTCTTACGCTCTTTCCGGCTCATTTACCAGTCCGGTTGTTGACGTGGGATCTTCAGTTGATTTTAATACCATTAATTGGACGGAGGATTTGCCGTCGGGAACGGATGCTACTTTTCAGACACGAACCGCTGCAACTTTCTGGCGAGATGATTTTGATGATGGGGATATCTCAAATGTTGACGGCGGAAGCATTTTGACTTTAGCTTTTGGCTGGGGTGGAGTTTTTCAGAACATTTCAGAAGAAGATGGCATCCTGACTTTTTCTAATGCCACAACTAATGATGTTCCCCCTCAAATAGACACGGGCTATCCGGCGGACTATTTCCCAGCCGGTTCTATTGTTAGGGCAAGAGTAAAAATGACTACCAGTACCACTGATCCATGGTTTGGAATGTTCACGGACGAATGGGATAATGGATATGGTGAAACTTATGTCATTAACAACTGGATAGAAATATCTTACACGGAAACAACCGCGTTTAATAAAATCGGATTTGATGTTTGGGGTTTTACCGATCTAATAAACGATCAATTCC
>JAGLXN010000030.1 GCA_023132875.1 Candidatus Parcubacteria bacterium | reverse complement strand
CACAAGAGGTTATTTTAGTCAAATCGGACTAAATCATTTTAACATATAAACATTTAAACATTTTAACAAAAAAACAAAATACTCAAGAATTATTTACTAACTTGTTAAAATGTTAGTATGTTAAAATGTTTACATGACAAATCTGGTTTTTCTTTAGTTGAAATTTTAGTAGTGGTTTTTATCGTGTCAATTATGCTGAGTGTCGCAATAATTTCCGGCAGAAGTTTTAATGATTCTATAAATTTAGAGAATACAGTTAAAAGTATTGATATGAAAATTAAGCTTGCAAAGTCAAGATCAATCAGCGCTTTAAACGGAACAAATCACAGTGTTCACTTTAAGGCTGATAAAGTCGTAGTTTTTGAGGGTAATACGTTTGACGCTTCCGCGCCTACAAATGAAGTCCTTGTTTTTTCAGATAACATAAAAATTAATATGCCAGTAAGTCTTTCTGGCGGAGGAGATGATTTAATATTTAATCGTTTAATAGGCTCAACTTATAATCCCGGGAATATAAATATAGAGGTTAAAAACGACCCATCCAAAACAAAGCAGATCATAATTAATTCTGACGGTCAGACTAGCTTAAATTCTTTTCAAACAAGCATTGAGCCTCTTATAACAAATGCCCGCCATATGCATTTTCATTTAGACTGGGATATTAAAAATGCCACGACTTTAAGCCTTGAATGGAGGGATCCTGATTTTGACAGTCATATAATAACCAATGATATTGATATTGCTTCTCATCTTAATGATGATCAAAGCATATTTGACTGGACTGGAACGGTCGTAGTTGATGCGGTTGATCAAAAAATGAGAATTCATAGCTGGCTGGATGCAAGCAATCATACGGTGTTATGTATCATACGGGAGCAAACGGAAAACGATAAACTTTATATATATACTGACGCGGGAACAAAAGATATTGCAACCTATGAAAACATTGACGGAGAAATAGAAGTGACATGCGAATTTGACTGTGATGATGTTTTTACTCAATAAGACACCATATATAAAAATTATGAATAATTTTAATCAAAAAGGATTTGGATTGGTTGAGATAATTATAGCAGCAACTATAGGCATGATTATTCTTTTGTCTGTTGCCGCGTATCTTAATTTCTCTTTGAAGATTGCCGCAGAAGATATCAACAGGGCGGAAGCGCTGTATTTTGCAAAGTCGTCATTGGAGCAGGCAAGAAGCGTTAGAGATGAGGGAGATTCTGGAAACAAAAATTATGGATATGAAAATCTTTATTCTTTGACTTTTGGAGATCAATATCATTTTAAAGCGGATACTTCCGGTCCTAAAAAATGGATAAGTGTTCCCGGAAGCAATACTATCGGAAGATATACCGTTTGGGTTGTTTTGTCTGATGTATATCGAGATATGGATGTAGGCGTATATAAAGATATTGTTTCTAGCGCCGGCACGCTGGATTCTGAAACGTTAAAAATTACTTCTAGCGTTTCTTACCAAACAAGAGATGGAATAAAGCAGATAGATCTACATGAATATTTAACTAATTTTAAATAATTTTGAGATTTTAAGCATCTCGTCATTTAAAATTCATTTAATCTCTCAGTTATTCGTGAGAGAAAATTAGAAATTAATTTAAAATTTGATATGCTAAAGCGTTAGCTTGCTAATCATATAAATAGTAATGTTAAAAAATCTCTTATATGTTAAAATGTTTATATGTTAAAATGTTTAAATAATAAATCCGGCTTTACTCTTATAGAGATGATCATTTATGTTGCTTTGGTTGGAATTATTTCTGCTGTTCTTTTTAGTGTTACCTTTTTTGTTATCAGAACTAATAATAAAATAATAGCTTTATCAAAGGTAAGCTCAAACGCGCATAGCGTGATGGAGAGAATGACATATGAAATGGCAAATTCTAAATATATTTATCTTCCGACAAGCAATTTTGTTAATTATAATTATGATTTATCCAAAGGAAATCAGCTGTCTCTGGCAACGGAAATTGGTGTCTCTTCTAATGAAAATATTGCTTTTATTGATTTTTATGTTGAAAACGACACTCTTTTTCTAAAGGAAGACGGATTAGATCCCATAGCTCTTACTTCATCGGGCGTGTTGGTTTCTAAAATGGAATTTTCATATTACAAAAACGATTTGCGAGAATCTGTAACGATTGATATGACCATTCATGCTAAAAACAGCGCAATATCTGATTCGAAAACTCATTTAGTTAATACAGCAGCCTTAAGATCTTTTTGATTTAATTACTTTAAATTACAAAGCTCTTATTAATTCGTTTGTTTAGCGTGAATATTAGTTTTATTAGTGTTTATTATAGAAGACGCTAATAAAACTAATATTTACACTAAGATAACTAAAAATAGAATTTCGTAATCCAATGTAATTAGTTATAATCTATAAATGACTAAGAATAAAAATAAAAAAAACAATTACGGATTTGCGGCTATCTTGATTATTATTATACTGATGAGCCTGGTTTTGATTGTGACTTTTTCACTAAGCTCAGTTGTCATAACAAAAAATAGAATCAGTAAGAATTTGGTTTTATCCGCTCAGTCTTATTATTCTGCGGAATCTGGAATTGAAGACGCGCTTTTAAGAGTTATGAACAGCGATTATGGTTGGACGGCAATCAATAATTTTAATTTAGACGGATCTGAAATAAGCCAAAATACAACGCAAGATGGCAATATAACTACTATAGAATCTCTTTCTTCTCATTATAATAATGAAAGGAAGGTTAAAACCGAGCTTGGTTTAACCACAACAAATATTCAATTTCATTACGGAGTGCAGGTCGGTGAAGGAGGGTTAAAAATGGAAAACGGCTCTAAGGTTGATGGTTGTGACGGCGATGTCGGCAATATATATTCAAATGGATCGATAGAAGGATTTGGGACCGCGGAAATTACGGGAGATGCGGTCATTGCTACCGGCATGGAGCCTGATGCTAATAATACAAATCATGATGAATATGGCACAGGCAAAATATTCGGGAGAAAAAATGATTCTGACAATACAGATATTGCTATGAAATTTATACCGGCGGCTTCCGGGGATTTATCACAGGTTGCTTTTTATTTAAAACGCGTCGGCTCTCTTAGCAATGGAACAATATATTTGACTGAAGATAATGGCAGCGGTTCTCCGAAGACAGCATCATTAGCGAATACGTTATTTTATTCTGATAGAATAGGAGAAGCGGATTATAATTGGATTAATTATAGTTTTAGCTCTCCTTATTCTGTGACGGCAGGCAGTACTTATTGGATAGTTATTGATGTTAACGAGTCTAATAATACCAGCAGATATTTTTTAATCGGACAAAACGCGGCTAATACGGATATATCAAAAAAAAGTATTAATTGGCAGTTGTCTCCATGGTTGCCCATCGGAGGAGAGCCGGCGGGCGGGTATGCTTTTAAGGCGTGGATAGGAGGCACAGCAACTTATCTTGAAAATGTGAATGTAGGCGGAGATGCATATGCAAATACTATTAAAGATAGCGCTATTGTTGGAGAGGCGCACTACCAGACTATTATTAATTCTACGGCAGGCTCTTATCATTTTGAAACTTCGGATCCTTCTGTTGAGGCAATGCCGATATCAGACAGTAATATCGCGGATTGGAAAGCAACAGCCAGTGCCGGAGATGATTTAAGCAGTCTTTGCGAGGCCTCAGGCGACGAATCAAATCCTATAGTTTTGAATACAGGGGTGATGAATTGCGATTTTCATCCAGCCGGCGGAAGCTCAATTGTACTGAATGGAACCGTATGGGTAAAAGGAGACATTATATTTGATACTGGCACCAGGATGAAATTATCTAGCGATTATGGAGTAAAAAGTGGCGTGATAATAGTTGATTCCACTGATCCTGCTAAAGGAAAAATAAATATTGGCACAAACTCGCCTGTATGTGGTACGCAAGGTTATGAAACTTCTCCACTCGGATGCTATCCGTCAAACAATACATATATATTAATGCTATCTACGCATGCCGGATACGCGGATGATGCTATTTCTGTTTCTAATAATAGTAATGGCGCTATATATTATGCTCATAATGGACAAGCAAGCGTTTTAAATGGGGCGAATGTTAAAGAGGTTACCGCTAAAAAATTAAAATTAAATCAAAATGCGATAGTGACGTATGAAAGCGGTTTATCCAATGCTAGTTTTAGTAATGGTCCGGGAGGAGGATGGGTTATAGATAACTGGAATGAAATTGAATAATGTTGTATAATACGGATAATAATCTGTAGCGGTTAATGTTAGTATGCAAGGCGTAACACCTATTTTAAATTCTTGCTGTTTTATAAATGTTTTTTATTATCAAATTGCCAGAGATGAGTAAAATGCGTGACAATTTAACAATATAGCAATTTATTTTATGTCAATTTTTAAAAACAACCTAAGCGCTTTTGGCCTTGATTTAAGTGATCGTTCTATTAAAGTTGCCCAACTTGAAAAGAAAAGGGGGAAAATAAGCCTTTATTCTTATGGGAGAGAGGATGTTCAGGAAGGATTAATAGTTGGTGGAGAAATAAAAAATGAAGAAGAAGTGGTAAAATTAATTAAAAAAACGTTATCAAATGCCAAACCAAATCCGATAAAATCTAAATTTGTCATTTATTCCATACCGGAACCGAAAGGATTTATCCGTGTTATTCGAATTCCGCGCGCCAAAAAAGATGATATTGAACAGGCGGTTAGATATGAAGCGGAACAGCTATTTCCTATAGATATTAATGAAGCGTATGTTGATTGGCAAATTCTTCCTGCCGATAATGATAAAACGCTGAAAATTATTGTTGCTGTCGTACCTAGATTGCTCATAGATTCTTATTCTTCGGTTGCGGAAGGGGCTGGATTAAAGCCAGTTGCCGCTGAAATTGAATCTATTTCCATAACAAGAAGTTTGGTAAATGAAAATCAATCTTCAAAGCCTATATTAGTTATTGATTTGGGAAAGGACAGAACAAGTTTTATAATTTTTAAAAATCCGGCTGTCCAATTTACAGCGAGTATTCCTGTTTGCGGAGAAGAATTTATTAAGGCTATTTCAGAAAGACTTGGAACAGATAAAGCTGTGGCAGAAAGTATGAAAAATAAGTGCGGATTAAGGTTTGAAGGAGAATGTAAAGAAGTTTTTAAGGCAATCCAGCCTTCTTTGCGTGAAATGATAAAATACATAAATAAATTAACTTATTATTATAAAGAACATTTTAAATCAAATGAAGACATAGCGAAGGTAATAATTTGCGGAGGAGAAGCAAAAATGATAGGAATAAGCTCTTTTTTGTCGTTACAGATAAAAAAAGAAATTGAGAAAGGAAATCCATGGGTTAATATAATGACTTTCAGGGACAAAGAAATTCCTCCTATTTCAAGAAATGATTCTCTTGTTTTTGTTACTGTTCTAGGACTTGCTCTTAGAGGCATACGGGAGGAGTAAATCATCCTAACATATTAACATCCTAACATTTTAACAAATAAATGGCAGATTGTTCCTCAGGTGGCTTAGCTGTTAAATTTGTTTTTAGTTTAATGTTTGAAATTATGAAACATGTTTTAGAAAGTTTAGATAAGGTAATGTTAAAATGTTTATATGTTAAAATGTTAAAATGAATTCATGATAAAAATTAATTTATTATCTCCTGTTGATAAATTAAATATCAAATGGGAAAAGATAAATCGTTTAGTAATATATAATTATGCTATTATTATATCGATCCAGGTTTTTTTTGTTTTTGTTCTATTAATCACAATAGCATATATGGACATAGAGAATAAAAAATTAGGCAGACAACTGGGTAATATGCAATTAGGATCAGAAACTAGGGAAATAAACTCTATTAAGAAAGAAGTAATAAAGTATAATAATCAATTGGATGATCTTTTTGGGATACAAAAAAGACAGCTTTATTGGACAAAAATTCTTGATGATTTTAGCCAGATTGTTTCTTCTGGAATAAAGATAAATAATATCAGCATTGAGCCTGAAAGCGCTGAAATTTTGAAAAAAAACAAAACAGGAAAAATATCTTCTCAAAACAATACTGGAAATTTTAAAGTAGTTATTACCGGGGTTTCCAAGACAATGGGAGATCTTCTAAATTTTGAAAATAATTTAAAAAATTCTGAAATTTTTATTAATTTTAATATTGATCCAAAAAATTATGACGGCGAAAATTTTAGATATGCTTTATCAATTAAAAGGGAAAATGTTGTTTTGAATTAATTTATTATTAAGAAATTCCAATTCGCGGTTTATATCTGTCTGATAGGCAGGTATCCGCGAAGCTTAATTAAATAATTTATGATGAATAAAGTTGAAAAAGAATCATATATTAAAGCAGCTTTATTGCTAATTGCCGTACTTGTTTTATTTTACGCCAGTTGTTATTTTATGTCTCAAAAGATAGAAGGTCTAAGTTTGGAAATTATTAGTAATAAAAAGCAAATTAAACAGTTAAATGAGCAAAATGATCAGATAGAAAATATAAGAGGAAAACACGATGAGTTGCAAAAAAAAGTTGGCAATGTTTCAGAACACATAATAGATTATTCAAATATATTTGACTTTGTTGCCGAAATAAAAAATGTGGCTGAAGAAAATAATGTCGATCTTAATGTAAATGTTTCAAATGAAGGAAAAGTGCAAATGACTGAGTTTTTGTCGCATATAAATTATAACATAAAAGCCACAGGCAAATTTAATGATATAATGCACTTTTTGAGCTATCTGGAAAATTTAAAATATTATGTTGATGTTGAGAAAATGAAAATTTCAAGAAAAAATAATACTGAGGTTGTTTTTGATTCTGTGTTGAAAGTTTATGTTCGCAATAATAAATAATAACGATAAATGAACAAAATAAAATTTAATTTTAGCAAAATAAAATTTAAAAAGTTATTTCCTATTTTTTTAAGATATAGATATTTATTAATTTTGATATTCTTTAGCGTATTTTTAGTGTTTGTTTTTAAGATTGTGCATAGGTACGCGTATGTAGATATAAATTTTATGGAATACGAAGAGTCGAACGAAGGCAGGGTAATTTCAAATATAAAAAAAGGCAATAGAATGTTCAAAGAAATATTGGCGAATATAGAAGAAAGAGATAAAAGATTTGAGATGGAAAAAAATATGAAATATAATAATCCTTTTGAGTTTAGGAAATTAAATGTTTTAGAAGATAAAAAAGCGGGCGATTTTGATAGTGAAATGGAAAATAATCCTATATTAGAAAATAATTCTATTCCGTCTGAATCGGTTGAAGTTAAAAATAATTCAGCTGATAGGGACAACTAGTGTTAAAATCAAATAAAAATTCTTGACTTTTTGTATAATTTTTTGTTATAATAAAAATACAGTCGCTTAGGGATTGTAAGGAAATAACATTCTCAAGTTCGCTCAGATTTATGCCAGATTGGTTTGAAAAAAAATTGAAAGATATAAGTATATCTTGAGAGTTTTTTCAAGCCAAGATGACGTGAAGATGAGATGAAATTGTGGAGGTTATTTCCTTACAATCCATTAATGACTGTATTTTTATCCGTCCCCGTAGTTCAACGGATAGAACGGGAGCCTTCTAAGCTCTTAATGTGGGTTCGATTCCTGCCGGGGACACCCCGTTCCAAATTTTACAATATTGTCTATTTAGGATTAGTTGTCCTATTTGCTTAGGATAATTTGTTTGCATCATACTTTCTTATAAAATTTAGAACAGGGGACACAAACCTAATTTATAATAAAAAATTCAAAATTAATTGTCCGTAAAGTTATCCACAATAATAATTTGACAGTTTATTTTTATATGATATTGTGAAAATATAATTTATAGACTCACTGCATAATAAATCTATGTTTTACCAAAAACAGCGAAAATTGCTATCTAATTGCATTAGCGAACATCAATGGTCGTTGTTTTTGAGTTGTTATAAATAATATTTATTACATCAGATCTTTACAGCGGCCATGCGGTCGTTTTTTTAATTGTGGCCTACAAAGAAATAAACTTACCATTTTACACTTATCAGATTAATAAAATTCTAAAATTATGTTTTATCAAATGAAGCAACTATCTATTAATAACCTTATCCGATTGTTTACGGTCGTTGTTTTTGGCGTGATTTTTAGAAGATGTTGATTTAAACGCCTATCTTAGTATAAACAAACGACCGTTCAAAACGGTTGTTTTTTTGTGGTATTTTGTTTTCTGAATGTAAATTTTAGATTCAGAGAACAGGAATTTACAAATTCCTGTGTTCTTTGACAACAAAATAAAGGAGGTAAAAAATTATGAGAAAAGAAGTAAAAAGAATGCTTAAGAAAGCAAGTATTATTGATAATCATGTCCATTTAAGTGTTCATTCCAAGAGCAGGGCAAAGATAGAAGAACTGGAAAAAAGTATGTCGGGAAATGGAATTGATGCCGCTATTGCTCTGGCTGCTTATTTTCCCCGAAAAACCGGCAGTATTACCAACGAGCAGATTCTTTCTTTAACCAAAAATTATAATAATATTGTAGTTTTTGGAAGCTTGGATGCGGAGAATAATTTGCAAGAAGGAGTTGCCGATCTGGAAAAATTGCTTACGAAAGACAGGATCGTCGGGATCAAACTTTATCCGGGATATCAGTTTGTATATCCAAATGACAAGAAGCTTGATGAAGTGTATGAACTGGCGGAAAGGTTTAAGGTTCCTGTAATGTTTCACAGCGGACTGGCCTATAAGAGTCCCGGCGGGATACGGTTTTCGCGGCCGATTTATTTTGACGATGTCGCGGATAAGTTTCCAGAGTTGAAGATAATTATAAGCCATCTTGGCGATCCTGATATTCGCCAGGCAACCGCCGTCGCTCATAAAAATTCCAACGTCTATTTGGATTTTTCCGGATTGGTCAGCAATACTACTAAGAATCAACAAAGGAGTGAGAAATGGAAAAGAAAGAATGAAGAATATATTATAGAGACAATCGCGAATGTAATGATTGATCTTATGGGAACGGAGAAGATTATTTTCGGCACGGATTGGCCTATTTCTTCGCATGAGTCATATCTTTTATTAGTTGACTCTCTGGAAGAAAGACTTGATCTTAATGGTAAAGAAAAGAGGCAAATTCTCTCTGGAAATATATTGAAAGCGCTTGGAGTGAAAAAGTGATTTAAGGAGGATAAAATGATGGGAATACTTAAGAATAAGAAAGTTTTGGTAACGGCCGGGCCAACCTGGGTTCCGATTGATGATGTCAGAGTAATAACTAATGTCTTTGGCGGAACAACAGGATATAGAATCGCGGTTCTTGCCGCGGAGATGGGCGCTAAAGTTACTCTCTTGCTTGGACCTTATACTATTAAGGAAACCAGCATTATGACTGATGAGCCGTTTGGAAATATTCTGAATAAGGCAAAAAATATTTTCTTTGCGAAAACAAGAATGTCTTTGTTCAGAGGAAAGCTCAAAATTGTTAGCTATCAATATTTTGATGAGCTGATGAATTTGATGAAAGAGAATATTTCTTCAATGGAATATGACGCGGTAATTCATTCCGCGGCAGTGGCTGATTATACTCCGACAAAAACGGATGGCAAAATTGGATCGGGATTCAATGAACTTGAGATAAAAACTGCTCCAACGCCAAAGATTATCAGCCATATCAAGGAATGGGACTCGGAAATTTTTCTGGTCCAGTTCAAACTTGAAGTTGGTCTTACCGAGGAAGAACTGTTTGAAAGGGCTTATGCCGGACTTATTAAAAATAACGGCGATTTGGTTGTTGCTAATAATAAGTTTGGCACTTCGGAAACAACCGCGGCGGCTTATTTTGTTGACGCAGAAAAAAATGTCACGGTAGTTACCGAGAGAGAAGAAATGTATAAGCAGCTTTTGATCGAGATAGGCAGAAGAATATAGGAGGAATAGCAATGAGTAAGAATATAATTTTAGGAATTACTGGAAGCGTGGCAACAATAATGATTTTCAAACTTGTTGACGAGCTTGAAAAAAACGGTTTTCGGGTGAAAATAATCACCACGAAGGCCTCTTGGCTGTTTGTGTTTTCAGTACTTTTCAGAAAGCCCCAAAAAATATTTAAGTTCCTGAAAATATGGGAATCGGGTCTTCTGGAATTTACTGGCGCTTTTTCTAAGAAGAAGGGAAAAGTCAGGCACATTAATTTGGTCAAATGGGCGGACGCAATGCTGATCGCTCCAGCTTCGGCTAACACGATTAGTAAGATCGTCCATGCTCTCGCTGACAATTTCCTAACGACAATCGCTTTGGCAATGCCACAAGATAAAAAGATATTTATCGCTCCGGCGATGAATGTTAATATGTGGCAAAATCCGTTTTTCCAAAAGAATATGGAAGAATTAGAAAAAGAGCAGATGTATCAAGTCATCGGTCCTGTTACCGGCACACTGCAATGCGGCGATGAAGGAATAGGAAAGATGGCTTCGGTACGGGAAATTGTTGAACGAATGAACAATAAAATGAGTTGAGGCGGAGTTCTGCTCTGCCTCCTCAAATTATAGGAGGAAGGAAGATGAAGTATTATCTGATGAAAGATAAAAGAAGAGAAGTAAGAGGAGAAATAATAGAACTTGCGGACGAATCAGAATCCCAAGAGTGGGTTACTACACATGATCGAACTTTTCATGGTGTAGTAGACACGCTTGAGGAGGCTGAGCACTGGGTTGAAGAGGTTTACGACCCAACAAACTCAAACGAGACTGTCTATGTAGTAGAAGGAAAAGAAATTTATTTTGACGTAGAAGAAGAAAAAACAATAATCAAAAGAAAAGCAACTGCAATAAGAGAAGATTAAACCCTAATTCTCTCTTTGAGAGATTGTTAGAAATGGTAAGAGCTAAAATTTAAATCTCGGCTCTTACTATAATTTATTTATGGCAATAGGAGGTAAACAAAATGAAAGAGATAACAGCATATACGCTAGGATATCATGATATGTTTTCAGCAAGATATGGCAAACTGGAAAATTTAACAGTTCTGCAAATTGGCAATATGGCTCTAGCTATTGAAGCGCCTTATCATATAATCAGAAGCTTGTTTAAGATGAAAGATCTTAAATCAAAAAGCTCTGTTACCAAGATTGACGCTTTATTAGTAACGCATATTGACGCTGATCACATTAGCGGAATTGATTTGCTTATCTGGAGTAAAGTTTTTGAAGAAAATTCAAAACTTCTTCTGATAACGCATCCGGAAGTAGCTGAACAGATATGGCACCGAATTAGGACGGCGTTTGAAATATCAAGAATAGATATGAAGACAAAGCTTGAGCTTAAGGACTATGTTGATCTTGTGGAACTTAAGCTGGGAGAAACAGTTGAGATCCCGCAATTTGGGATTGAAGTGGAAACTTTTCATCGCAGCACCCATCACGCGCCATTTCTCTCAATCGCCTTCCGCCTTCTTGTGGACAGAACTCCCATTCTGGGATATTCTGGAGATACAAGTTTTGATCAGGAGCTGATTGATTTTCTTGCCAAGAATGGAGATCATCCGATCATTCATGAGGCTGGATCTTATAAAAAAGACAGCAAAGCTCACACTAATATTGAAGAGCTCTTGACGCTGCCGATTGAGATCCAGAAAAGATTATATCTCAATCATATACCTTTTGTTCTTGAAGAAAAGATTCTTCAAAGAATAAAAGAAGCGAGTTCGCCTATTCACATCGCGAACGCGTTGAACAAAATAACTATATAAAAAGAGGTAAAATAAATGAAAGAAATTCAAGAACAACTTGTTGCAGGTTTCCCCGGCAGTTTTGACCCGTTTCATGACGGGCATAAGTTTACTATGGTCTCTTTTTTCAAACTTCACCCAAAAGCAACATTGTATATTGTGGTTGGAGTTAATGAAGAAAAAGAAGGCTTTTACACTTTTTCAACAGAAGAAAAAGTGTTTCTGATCGAACGATCGATCCCTGCGGAATATGCTGAAAGAGTAAAAGTAATTCCATATTCAGGAATCATCGCGAATTTGTTTTACGAACAGAATATCAATATGTTTGTTAAAGGAGCGCGGGATTCAAAAGACTTTGAATCTGAAAGTTGGATAGCCGAAGTAAACTCCAAATTTGCCGGCAATCCAACAACTCTTATCATTCCACAGACCAACCCGGTGCTATCGAAAGTTTCTTCAAGCAATCTAAAGAACTTTATTAATTTTGGTCTTGACGCCAAAGATTTTGCTCCGGCATTGATAAGAGAGGCTCTTCAGATGAGAATGAAAGATCAGTTAATGATCGGAGTTACCGGAGGAATCGCTTCCGGCAAAACGACGCTTGCAGAAGATCTTCAAAGATTCTCGGAAGAAAATAGCGCTCCTAAAGATACGTCGATATATCATATCAGTCTTGATGCACTGGGAAAAGTTGTCTACAGCAATGATCCTACTCCAAGATTTTTGGCGATCAGAAAACAGATCAACAAAGAGTTTGGAGGAAAACTTCTGAAAGAAGATGACAGCATTGATACGCGCAAGCTGGGCAATATTGCTTTCTCCTCAAAGAGAGAGCTTGATAAGCTGGTAGGAATAATGCTGGATCCGATTCTTCATCTTCTCAGAAAAAAACTGGATGAACTTGGCAAAGGAATTTTCCTGATTGAGGGAGCTAATCTTGTTGAAGGAGAGATGACTCATCTTGTCAACGAGAACATCATTCTTGTTCAAGTTGATAAAGAGGTTCAGAAGAAGCGAATGGCGAAGAGAGGACTTAGTGGAAAACAGATAGAAAGAAGGTTTGGATTTCAGTTCGGCAACAAGGAAAGAACTGAAGCAATAACCGCAAGGCAGCGAAAAGAATTTGGCCGTTTGTTTATTAAAATTGACGGGTCAAAAGAAACGAACATAAAAGAAGTTTATAAAAAACTTCAGGAGGAATATGAAAGAAGATATAAAATTGTAAGAGAAATATAAATTTCAATTATCCGCTGGAAACATCTGGCGGATCTTTTTATTTTGTTTATATTGCTTTTTAAAAAAGGATAATTTGTAGTATAATATAAATGTAGTCGTTGTTTTAAATAAATCTATGAGAAAAATATTAAAAATAAAACCATTTCAAGAAACGCTCAATTTAATATCAATATCATTGACAAAATATTTACCTATGCTATAATCAACTGTCTTAATCAATAGACCTGCTTATTTCTTTTTCAGTTAAACATCTGACCTTGAGATTTATGGGTCGGAATTTTTTTATTATAATTATTATATGAAACAAACAACATTTGACGGGCTTGGCATTGCGCCTAAAATTTTGGAGATTTTAGATCGTCTGCATTTTACGGTTCCAACTCCAATTCAGCATAAATCTATTCCAACCGCGCTTAGCGGAAAGGACATTATGGGTATTGCTCAAACTGGCACAGGCAAGACTTTGGCTTTTGGCATTCCTATGGTCCAGAGACTGGCAAAGACAGGCGGTAATGGACTTATTGTTCTGCCGACTAGAGAGCTGGCTTTGCAGGTAGATGAAACGATCAATAAGATTGGCAGGGGCTTAAATATCAAAACAGCAGTTTTGATCGGAGGGCAAAACATAAATAGACAAATTAGCCTTTTGCGCGGAAAACCTGATATAATAATCGTTACGCCGGGAAGGCTCGTTGATCATCTTGAGAGAAAAACAATAAATTTATCCAAAACCTCAATCTTAGTGCTTGATGAAGCGGATAGAATGCTGGATATGGGTTTCGCGCCGCAAATAAAAAGAATATTATTAAATGTACCGAAACAGAGGCAAACTATGTTATTCTCCGCAACTATGCCGCCTAATATTATCCAAATTGCTAAAACATATATGAAACTTCCAGTGAGAATTGAAGTAGCGCCTTCCGGATCTGCCGCGGCCAATGTTACGCATGAAATATTTATTGTAAAGAGAGAATCAAAATTAGCTTTGCTTGAAGCTGTTATGAAAGAAAATAGAGGAAGCACGCTTATATTTTCCAGAACAAAATTTGGCGCGAAAAAAATTGCTTATGCTATCAGAAAAATGGGATATACATCTTCCGAAATTCATTCTGATAGAAGCCTTGGTCAGCGTTTAAAAGCGCTCTCGGGATTCAAAAAGGGCATTTATCAATTTCTAGTTGCGACAGACATTGCCGCGAGAGGCATAGATGTAAATAATATTGAGCTCATCATAAATTTCGATATGCCTGATAACGCTGAAGATTATGTTCACAGAATAGGAAGAACGGGACGGGCGGGGCATTCCGGACACGCGATTTCATTCGCGATGCCAAATCAAAGATATGATATAAGAACAATTGAACGATTGATTAAAAAACAACTGCCAATCTCCAGTCTTCCGAGTTTGCCAAAAAGTGAACATAAACAGAATTCTGCTTATAAAACTGATGGCAGTCAAGATAGGCGAAATAATTCTGATCGCTCAAATAAAAACAATTGGAGATCAAAAAATCGCTCATCAAACAATTCTTCCAGCCGAAGAAAAACTTCCGGTTTCAAGCGCAAAAAATGGTAAAACTATTAAATC
>JAGLXN010000003.1 GCA_023132875.1 Candidatus Parcubacteria bacterium | reverse complement strand
CCAATTGCCAATGCCATAGTAGTTGGCAAACTCCACGGAGTAGTTGTCCACGCCAAAAGGCTAGTTGGTTTTCCGTTGCAATATTTATTGATAAAGCCTTGATCGGTAATCTTGAATTTTGCTATTACTGAAAAATCTTTAACTATTTTATACCCTTGCGTCACTTCAAAATTAGAAAGTGTCGTTTCACATCGCGGGCAAATATGCATAGCTTTGTGTCCTTCATAAACCAGTCCTTTTTTATAAAGCTCGGAAAAAACCCACCAAATACTTTCGGTATATTTCCAGTCCATCGTCCTGTAATCATTTTCCATATCAACCCACCTTCCAATTCTCGGAATAAATTTTTTCCATTCACCCGCGTAGCGAAGCACAGAATTACGGCATGCTTCATTAAATTTATCAACTCCCATATCCTCAATCTCTTGCTTATTTTTTATATTATGTTCTTTTTCAATCAAGTTCTCAATCGGTAATCCATGGCAGTCCCACCCCCATCTTCTTTCAACTTTATACCCATTCATTGTCCAATATCTCGGAACGACATCTTTCATTAAACTTGCCACGACATGCCCGTAATGCGGCAATCCCGTCGCAAACGGAGGCCCGTCAAAAAAGCTATAGGTCTTTTTATCACTCCTATTATTTACGGATTTTTCAAATATTTTGTCTTCCTTCCAGAAATTCATTATATCCTTTTCCATCTCCGGAAAATTTTGCCTTGGATTTACCTTTTTAAACATAAGCTTAATAATATCAAATATTAAAGTCCAAACATCAAATCAATGTTCAATATCAAATATTCAATTTACAAATTATTTTTCTGTTCTTGTTTTTGATATTTTTAATTAGATATTGAATTGATATTTGATATTTGGAACTTGATATTCGTCCACTACTTCATCTTACCCAAAAACCCACAAAAAATCAACCATTGACAAATTTCTTATATGTTTATGCAAAAAGTGTAATACGCCCAATTTTTCTTGTTCTAAAAAACAAGGAAGCACTATGGTTCTTTTTCTTTTTTCCAACCCCGCCTTTTGAAATTTTAGATAAAGACGAGTTGATAAAAAAATAAAATCCGTCCCGAGAACTCAGGACGGATTTTGTTTTTGGTATTTAAACTTTACTTCGTTGGCTCCAGTCTCCTGACTGGAGCCTCCTGTGATTACAAAATAATATTTTATTTATTTCAAATATTTCTTCTTGAAATCACAAATGGCTCCATACAGGAGTATGGAGCCAACATATTAGAGCTCCACTGCGGCTCGTTCTACATTTCACACCCTAAGAAACTAAGAAGCTAAGAAGCTAAGAAGCTAAGAAGCTACAACCTAACCCGCCACTTTCTCAAAAACCCCCAGTGTCTCTTCCGCCGTCTTTCTCCAATGAAATTTCTTCGCTTGTTCCAGCCCCCTTTTCTTCAAATCATCTCTCAGCCTATCATCATCCAAGATTTTCAGAATAGCATTTTTTATTCCTTCAATATCATAAGGATTTACCATCTGCACCGCACCGCCCGTTATTTCGGAAAGAGATGAAACATCCGAACAAATTACGGGCACTCCGCATGCCATTGCTTCCAAAACTGGAGCTCCAAATTCTTCATAAATAGGAATAGAAACAAAAACATCCGAGCCCGCAAAAAGAGCATTTAAATCCTTAGGATATATATACCCGGGAAAAACAACTTCATTTTTAAGTCCAAAATCTTTTGCAATTTGCTTTACTTCATGTGCTAACCAGCCATTTTTGCCAGCCAACACAAGCTTATAATTTGAATTCGGCTTTTTCCCTTTGAGAAGCAGTCTCGATTTTGAAAACGCTTCAATAAGTCTTGCAAGATTATTTAGAGGCTTAATCGTGTTCATAAATAAAATATATTCCCCGTTAATTTTATATTTCTCTTTTACTTTCTGAATTTCGTCCACGCTCGCGTCTTTAAAAAACTTCTCATCAAAAGCGTTATGTATTACTTTTATTTTTTCATCGCTAACTTCAAAATTATTTTTAAGGTCATTTTTCGCAGCTTCCGAACTTGCAATAATTATATCGGCTCTTCCAAAAGCCGACGGCTTGACTTTAAATTTAATACGCGCTTTTTGGGGAAATAATTCCGGAAATCTTTTAATTGCTAAATCATAAGCCGTTACAGTAAACTTTCTCTTATAGGTCATAGGAACCCTCCCGCCCGGAACATGAAGCACATCTAATTTATCACGAAGAAAAAATGCAGAAGAAAGCGTTTCGGAATAAGCTAAAGGCAAAAATTTCTTATAATAGGAAAAAGGGAAACGCCTTATTGTAACATTCGGCTTGCTAAATTTCTTAATATCTTTTTCTCTGACTCTATAGTTAAAAAACAGCACATATTCATTTTCATGGTCAATTTTAAGCAGATGCCTTATTAATTGATATGTATAATGGCCAAGTCCGGCGGCATCCCCCATCTCCGGATTTAAAATTGTCTGCGCGTCAATACCGATTTTCATATGATTATTTTTAGTTTTTTAACTATTTTAATTATAAAACGATGATTTTTAAAGTCAATGTTGACAATAAATAATGAATAATGAATAATAGATAATATTTATAAACACTAACAAGATTTGATATAATAACCCCTAATTCATTATTCATTATTCTTAATTCACTATTCACTATTCACTATTCATCATCCCTGTGCTAAACTAAACCTATGAAAACATTCGCTGTAAACAAAAGAGCACATTACGATTATGAAATTCTTGAAAAAATAGAGGGTGGTTTGGTGTTGAAAGGATGCGAGGTAAAATCAATAAAAACAGGACATATTAGCTTAAAAGGATCTTTTGTCACGGTAAAAGGAAATGAGCTATTTTTAACCAACGCAAGCATTCCCGCTTATCAACCGGCAAATATGCCAGACAATTACGATTCAACAAGACCAAGAAAAGTTTTAGCGCGTAAAAGCCAAATTAAATCTTTAATTGGAAAAATAAGCCAAAAAGGCTTGACATTAGTGCCAGTTAAAGTATACTCTAAACATGGGCTTATTAAGCTTGAGTTTGGCGTTGGAAAAGGAAAAAGAAAAATTGATAAAAGGGAAAGTATAAAGAAAAGGGAAGATAAGATAAAGATTAAGAGAGTTATAAGAAGCAGAAGATAATTGCATGTGTTATCGTTTCTAATATCAAATATCAAAGTACAAATATCAATTCAATATCAAATAACGAATTTCAAAATTATCTAACATAAACACGGCTGTTTAAATGTTTATATGCTTAAATGTTTAAACGACCATGGGGATGTTAGGCCTCGATAGAAATCTTATTTTAAAATTGCCAATCGAGCATGTTAGCTAATCTCGTAAAAATTGCTGGCAAAATATAAGTGCAAACACACTTGTAAGCAAAGTGCAGTCTCTTTTTAGAGCTCCTGCTTTTGCGACAGCTATTGTCTAAGTTTAGACCGGTAGCCATCGGATTGCTGATTCTTGATAAGCAAAATCCGGTGTCATATTATCAAGATAGGATCTTGTGTTGTTTAATCGCAAGCGTCTAAAAATTCAGTTAAACTCGGTTTTATAAGGTCTTGTTTGTTCTTAGCTTATAAAACTTAAACTTTTGAACAATCTATATTGGTAGAATGTTTTAAAGTGGATTTTCTACACGCGGGTTCAATTCCCGCCATCTCCACTTTGTATCATTTTAACATACTAACATATAAACATATTAACATTTTTATGATAGAACATTTAACTTGGGTTTAATGTCAAGTTATCTGGTTTTATTTATAAGTTGAAATTTTGGTTTAAATGTTAGAATGTTAAAATGTTAGTATGTTAAAATAAATAATTATTAACTCCAAACATATTGCAAAAATAAAAGAACTTAAAACAAATAGACAAATTAGATTGCCAGAAGTTATGGTAATTGACGAGAATGGAGAACAGCTTGGACTCATGAAAACTGAAGATGCTTTAAATTTAGCATTTGGAAAAGAGCTTGATTTAGCCGAAGTGTCCCCTAATCTAAATCCTCCAGTGTGCAAAATAATGGATTATGGCAAATATCTATACAAGATCGCAAAACAAAAAAGGCAACAAAGCGCGAAACAGAAAAAAGTTGAAGTTAAGGGAGTAAGAGTAAGTATGAGAGCGGAAAAACATGACCTTGAATTTAAAGCAAAAAATGCCGTGAAATTTATGAAGCAAGGAAATAAAGTAAAAATAGATATGATACTGAAAGGAAGAGAAAAAGCGCATCCTGATTTTGCTTCTGAAAAACTTGAAAACTTTTTAAACATTATATCTGAAATTTCAAAAATGGACAGAGAAACAGAAAAAAGGGAAATTGTAAGAGAACAAAGTCTTAAAAAAACACCGCAGGGTTTTACTACTGTTATTGAATACAAAAAGAAATAATTATCTTTTTTAGTATTCGTTTAATTCGTGTAAATATTAGTTTAATTAGTGCTTGCTATAGAAAACATTAATTAAACTAATATTTACACGAAGACAATTAAGATTATTAATTTTGTGAATCAAATAATATGAAAATCAAAACAAGAAAAGCTGTTGCCAAAAGATTTAAAGTTACAAAAAAAGGAAAAATTGTCGCAAGAACCGCCAATCAGGATCATTTTAATTCAAGAGAATCTGGCAATAAAACAAGACAAAAAAGGTTAGACAAACAAATAGAAAGCGGCATTAAAAAATCAATTAAAAGACAGCTCGTAAAGTAATTATAATCAAATAAGTATTATATAGTTATGACAAGAGTAAAAAGGGGCGTAATGGCCAATAAAAGAAGAAAGAAAGTTCTTAAAAAGGCTAAGGGTTTTTTAAATGCCAGAAGCAAAAAATATAAAGCGGCTAAAGAAGCTTTAATGAAAGCCGGGACCTACGCGTATCGAGACAGGAAAGTAAAAAAGAGAACAATGAGAGCCTTATGGCAAATCAGAATTAACGCTAAAGTAAGAGAATATGGACTAAGCTACAGCAGATTTATTCACGCTTTGAAATTAGCCAAAATTGAAATTGATAGAAAAGTTTTGTCAGAAATCGCAGTTGAAAATCCTAAAGTATTTAAGAATATAGTAGAAAAAGTAAAAGCGGCTGTTAAATAGTTCCTATTACCTAAATAAAAGGACACCTTGAGTTATTTACTCAGGGTGTTTTTTGTCGATACTTTTAATTATATATATTTTTAAATATAAATAGGATATTAAAAAGTTTCTACCACTTATAGCTCCTAAAAACCCATCTCACTAATTTTTCCGTTTCTAAAAATCTGTCTTCTGCGCTTAGAACCACACTGATTATTCTGTGATTATCAATCGGATCGCCAACGACTAAGGCCAGACACTGCCCCGCTTCATCCGTTAATCCAGTTTTTCCGCCTGTTATATTTTTTAATCTTCCCAAAAGCAAATTGGTGTTTTTTATTTTATGTTTTATTTTCCCGTCAATAGAAGAAAGATTTAATTTTTGAATTCTCAAAATTTCCCAAATTAGCTGTTTATTTAAAGAATAATCAAAAAGCTGGGCAATATCGTAAGCAGTAGAATAATTTTCCTCCGAGTCAAATCCAGTTGGATTGGAAAAATTGGTATTCTTTAGTCCCAGTAATTCCGCCTTTTTGTTCATCAATTTGACAAACTCTTCAACATTCCCGCTAGTATGTTCAGCCAAAGAAACAGCGGCAGTATTGTTGGACCTAATCAGCATTATTTTTAATAAATCTTCCGCTTTTATTTTTTCATTTACCGCCAAACTGTCTTTTCTGCCATCAGTGTCAAACGCGTTTCTGCTAATTGTTACCATACTATTTAAATCAACATTATCCAAAATAACAAGCGCCGTCATTATTTTCGTTAAACTTGCAATCGGCTTTTTCTCATCTGAATTTTTTGAATACAAAATAGAGTCAGTTCCAATATCTAAGACAATGGCTGATTTCGCTTTAATATTAAAATCATCCGCATTCTGAGTTTTAGATGGCAGCGGCTGTAAAAAATTTTCTTGATTTATATTATCAAAATAATAATTCCAATTTTTTTCTTGTAAATTAAACTTATCCCCAACAGACTCTTGCTCTATAAACTGTTCTAAAAAATCAGCGCTACCTTGTTCGGCAGATATAATATTAAGCTGGCTTAGAAAAACCAGCGCAATTATGGCTATATTTTCAATCATGGATTTAGAATTTAGAATTATGAATCAAGAATTATAAATCTTTATGAATCATACATAGTTTGGTGGCATTTAAAAATATACACAAACATCGTATTTCAAAATTACATCAAAACATTACTTTACATAAAACTTGCCTAGCACGTCCCTCTCTCATAGGAAGAGGGAGTTATAATGCTAAATTGCGTATGAGCAATTTCTATTCATTATTCATTATTCATTATTCTTGATTCCTGATTCTTGATTCCTAACTCGTAACTCCTCATACCTCGGCAAATCCTCTACTCTTTCCACGCCAAGCGTTTTTAAAAAATCAAATGATATTTTATACAAATAAGCCCGCGCGTCATCAGGCTTATTTATTCTTTCAATAAGCCCTCTTATCATAAGGTGCCGCAAAGTGAAACTACAATTCACGCTCCTTATTTCTTCAATCTCCGCTCTCACTATTGGTCCGCGATAAGCAATAATAGAAAGAACTTCCGATGCCGCGCGGCTCAACTCCCCTTCTATATCCGCTTTCAAAAATTTATCTACGAACTCACTATTCTCTCCAGCCGTTACCATCTGAATTTTATTTTCTTTAATTAAAATTCTCAATCCGCTATTTTCATCTTTGTATTTTTTCGCCAAAACCCCTGCCGCTAATTTTAACTCGCCCTCATTTTTTGAAGTAAGTTTCGCCAGCTTTTTAAAACTCATCGGCTCGCCGGAGATGAATAATAAGCTTTCTATAATTGATTCTATGTTCATATGTTACGAATTATGAATTATGAATCAAGAATTATGGATTTTTATTTATACTTCATAATTCTTGATTCCTGATTCTTGATTCATTACTAATAATCCTTATCTCCCCAAACATCTCCTCCTGCTCCACAGAGACCATATTATTTCTTACTAATTCCAGCATCGCCAAAAAAGTTATAATAATTTCCACTTTGTCCTTATTATTAGACACCGCTCCATGAAAAGTCATTTCTATTCTTTCCATCAAATTTTTTTTCAAATATTCAATTTTATCTTTTATGGAAATAACTTTCTTTATTGTTTCTTTGGCAAGAATTTCAACTTTCGGCAACTTGTCTAAAACATTCTCAAATGTATCTCGCAGATCCGAAACTAATAATTTCTTGGGCGGGCAAAAAATTGTTTTCATTCCAGAATAACTTTGTCGAGAAAAAAGTATTTTTTTTCTACTTTCTAATTTTATAAGCTCTTTAGCCGCTTCTTTAAATTTTTTATATTCCAACAATCGCGCTTTCAGCTCTTCTATATCCTCCTCTTCTTCTTTTTCCAGCTCTAACATCGGAAGAATTGCTTTTGATTTTATAAGAATTAATTTTCCCGCCACTAATAAAAAATCAGCTAAATGCTCCAAGTTCGCATTCTCGCTGTTTTCTAAATATTTTAAAAACTGGTCGGCAACTTGAGCCAAAGAAACTTCTGTGATATCAAGCTTTTCTTTCTCAATCAAATCTAAAAGAAGATCAAGCGGACCTTCAAATATTTTTTCTTGGCTTTGATAATGGCTCGCCTTGACAATATAGGACATGTTTTTAAAAAAATCCAAATTTCAAAAACCAAATTACTCCAAATAAAATTCAGAATTCAAATGCTAAAATGTTTTTGGATTTTGATATTTGTTATTAATTTGATATTTGAGCTTTGTTATTTGAAATTAAAACTATCTTTATCTTCACTAAGCAACGAAGCAGTTCTAACTCTTTGAAAATAAATTTTATTTCTTTTTTCGAACTTTCGCCTTCTTCTTCGCTTCTGAAAAACTTCCTTTGATCATCTCTTCCAGTTCTAAAAATTTTTTTGTCGCTAATTTTATAGACTTCTCATAATCTCCCGTATTAATAATCAGATTTTTGTTTTTCAATATACTTTTATCAACAAACGCAGGCATTTTAGATAAAGATCCAAATGGAATAGTCGCGCCGATTTTTCCTTTGGTATTTTTTTTCATCCATGCTTCTTTTGCAAATTCAACAGCTTTTACTGTTTTTTCTCCTTCTTTTTTCAACCACTTATTAGTCTCTTTCAAAAACTTTTTCTTGTCTAAATTTTTATTTGCTGGAATAAGCGCCAAAACATATTTTTTGGGGCTTACTTTCATCACAAGAGTTTTAACAATCTCCTGCGGTTTTATATGTTGAGTTTCGGCGCTGTCCAACGCGGTATAAACCTTTTTATGATCAATCACCTCATGTTTGACTTTATTTTTCTCAAGTAAATTTTGAAGACCTTTTAGAATAGCCATGATGTTTTTATTAACTTATTAAAGAGATTTCAATTAAAAACAATTTGAAAGCTAAAAATTTTTGATTTTTCAATTTTGATTTTATTATAGTTTATCAATCCTATCATCAATAATTTCTTTGATTTCTTCTTTGATCTTTCTTTTAACTTTACTCTTTATTCCCCCAACTTCAATTCCAGCTATTTTTACACTTTCTTCCTTCTTCTTCCTTTTTTTTGAATTAGTGTTATTCTCCTCTTTGTTATTGCTTTCATTATTTTTCTTTCCCTGATAATACTTTTGTTTAGAAATTATTTTCTTCTCCGCAACTGCTAATATAAGCATAAAAATCATAAATCCAAATCCGGATTTAATCGCTAAATTTAAGATATCGCCTCCCAAATCCAAAACTTTATATGATATAGAATCAATATAAACAACAAGCAATATAAACATTAAAGATGACCAAGACAAAAATGAAAGGAATTGCAACAGCAAAGCAAAATTTCTTCTTATCATAGAAGCCTTTTCAGAGAAAAATAATTTAATTCCCAGCAAAAATAAAACTCCAATAGGAGAGATAAACCAAAACAGCATTGCAAAAAACACACATAGGAGATCTGCAATAAACACATTAAGCGCTAAGCCAAATAAAGGAGTTATTGAATAACAAACAAAAAGTGCCAATAAGAAAAATATAAATAATATTAAAAACACATACACTAGTAATTTAAAACTTTTTTTTGTTTTTATCATTTCTTTTTTTTATTTGCTAAACATCTTCATTTTAGCAAAATAACTGGATTATGGCAATAAATGCAAATTCAAGAAGCCTAAAAGGAGTCCAACTCCGAAGCTTCGGAGTTGGACTCCTTTTAGGCTTTTTTTAACCTAATGATAAATTTTCTATAAATATAAAAACCGCAAATATAATTTGCGGTTTTTATTGTTCTAAAGATAAGAAATATCTTATGCTTTAGAAACTTTTGTTGCATTCAGACCTTTTGGAGATTCGGTTACTTCAAATGTAACTTCATCACCTTCTCTAAGCTCATCGAAAGTAACACCAACTAATTCATTTGAGTGAAAGAATAAATCTTTTCCCTCAATTGCCTGGCCATTTTCATCAAGTTGGGTGATAAATCCAAATCCTTTGTCTGTAAGTTTTTTTATTTTACCATTCATAAGTGAATATAAAAAAAGCGAATTAAATGCAAGACTTAATGCATTGCAGAATTCGACTTATGTTCTACTTTATAACGCACAGCTTACTTAAGTAAACTAACATAGATATGAATTTATGTCAACCCCAAGTATTAATCCAACACATTCTGGACAATAAATAAAGATACGCTCTAAAAGCATATTTCCGTTTTTTTCTTGGGCTGTGGAACGATGTTGGAATTCTCTTAAGTAAAAAAACAGTAATAACAGAAATATAACTTTATTATTTTTTGTGATAAAAAAATACGGCAAGCTCATAAAAATGAGTCTGCCGCTGTTGAGAAATATACTTTAATTACTTAGGGCTTCCCGCAACCAGGACATTCACCTGTGATAGATTGCATATGTTCTATTGAACCGTGAACATTACATTCGACTTCTTGTGTTTTGCTTGATGGCGGAGTGTATCGGCAAGAATAATATTCTACCGAAAACGATGGTTGGAGTTTTTCAATTTCCTTGATCGCTTGAGCTTCATCAAAAAATTCTCCAGATTTCTGTTTCAGCTCATCATCAGACACATTACCATCTTTGGCAAGATTTCTTGCTTCTTCGGTAAGTTCAACGATTACCTCAGCTGTCGGATCAACGTATTCCTTAACTATTCCGTCTTCTTTTTTTTCGTAAACAGTAATTATGCTGTCAGACGGCTCAATGGCTATGCCAAATTCTAGAATTGGAAAGATTTTTTCCATAAAGAATTTTCTGATCTCCTGATTCTTTTGTATACTTCCACCTTTTAAAACAACCTTCATTGTATCTCCTCCATTCTTATATTTACAGTATAAAAATTATTCACTCTAAAATACAAATCTAATTTACTTCAGAGCTTTGAGTTAATAATAATATAATATTTATAACCAACTTATAGCTCTGAAGTTTTTTCCTTTTACATTGTTTCAATGAACGATTGTGTCACGATTTTCATGACTTCTTATCATAGCAGATTTATATTAAATGTCAATAGTTCGTTAATAACAGAAGTTCTGTTTCTCTTGATATATAAAAATAATCGCTTAGATAAACAATTATTTGACTAGCTTGGACTGTGGGACGATGTTGGAACATTTTTGAGAAAAAATAAATCTTAATATCGCAAAAATAGCTTTATTATAAACAATATTGTAAATTTCATTTTTCAATCCTATTTATCCTGTCATAATAAGAAGAAGAAAAACAGAGTCTAGAATCAAATGGGTTGACAAAAATCAGTTACCATGATAAAATGATATGTAATTTGAGTTAATTATTGCTTGGATTACTATACAAAGGAGGTTTGAAATTATGTTAGCAAAAGTTCAAGATGATATTGAACTGGTTTTAAAAAAAATTAGTGAAACAGCCAAAATAATTCAAGAGTCTGGTCCCGTTCCAACTATAACAGGATACGAAGTTACGCTATCTAATGGTATATCAAAACAAGACCATACACCTACAGTTCAAATAAGAGTTATGCTCATCCGCTCGTTCACATCTAAAGCTGCATCAATCGAAAGAGGTCTGCACGACACAATGAAAGAATTATGTGAATGCAAAATAGACATGTCCGTAATTCCAGTTAAATCATTTGAATATCTAATGCAAGAAATAGCAGATCCTATTGCTTCTGCACAGGAAACAGAGACTAAAATTGAACGGTTTGGCACTCCATCCTTTTTGCTTAATATAAAATATTCTAATTACAATAATGAGTTTGAAGTAAAAGTTTTTGATATCGTACGATCAAAATCTTTTAACAGTTCAAATACATTTGTATTAGATGCAATAAAAGAAATAATAAATCAATTACAGCGTAGTCAATGACTGCGCATTTTTTATTATCTAATTATTACATAAATATTTCATAGGACGCCATGCATCTTATAAGATATCTATTTAATCCACACTTAAAAAGATACTAAGCATTCTATAAAAACAATCTTTGAAACAAAAAATTATTTGACTAGCTTGGGGACAGGGACTCGAACCCCGATTAGCAGGACCAGAACCTGCTGTCCTACCGTTAGACGATCCCCAAAAAAACTCATAACTGACAACATATAACTTATAACATATAAAATAAAATTAATCAATGCGGAGTTCAACTTATAAAACATTAAGTGATATTTCAAAGTCAAACTCCGCTATCGCTGCGTTTGACACTCCAAGACACAATGATATTGAAACGCATCCTGATATTAATAAACAATGGATATAGATAAGGTATTTAAAAAAAATAAACCGTCACAAAACGGATTATTATAATATTTTAACAAAAAAATAATATGTTGCGTGTTACAGGTTATAGGTTACGGGTTATACGTTATACGCTTACGCTTTCAAATATCTTCTAATTGCGATAAGGCTGCTGAATACTCCTATGCTAATTCCGATTAGAGCCAACATAACAGTAATATTCAAAAAATTATTCATAAAATACATATAAAGATCAAAGCCAGGAAGAAATTGCGTAATTCTTGGAGAGATATAAACAGCAACTGGAGATATAATAGCAAGAGTTATAATACATCCCGATGCTCCTAAAATAGCTCCCTGTATAATGAATGGCATCCTTATATACCAATTGCTCGCTCCGACCAATCGCATAATTTCAATTTCTGTTCTGTGGGCATACATAGCTAAACGAATTGTGTTAAACGCGGTTAAAACACCTATAAAAACAAAAAGTATGGTCAAACCTGCTATGCCATCTTGTATGGTTGCCAAAATTTTAGAAAGATTGTTTATCGCTTTTTCATTTTCTTTATAGTTTACTTTTTCTATAATATCTTTGTAGTTATTATTACCGACTATATATTCATTAATGGAACTATATCTGCTTATATCATTTGCTTTCACATTTAAAACAGCAAACAATGGATTTTCCCCAAGCTCTTCTATTGATTGGCTTATATATTCATTGTCTTTATGAGTTTCTTTAAAATTTATCAAAGCCTGTTCTTTGGATATATATTCAACTTCTTTTATCTCTTCCAAATTTTCCAGATCCTTTTTAAGCTCCAAAATCTTAACTTCATCAGCGTCATCTTTAAACTGAATTGAAATATCTATTTTTTCCTGTAATGTAATAAGAGCATGATTTCCAACCGCGTCAATCGCGAACATTATTGTTATTGTAAAAAGAGCTATGACAATTATAATAATTGTTGCCATATTAAGCCATAAGTTTCTGGATAGATCCTTTAGCGCGGAAATTGTAACTCTTTTTGTTTTATTTTTAAACATTGATATTTTTATGAATTTAGAATTTAGAATTTAGAATATAATTATTAGTACACTCTTGCCATACACAATTCTATATTCCAGATTCTATATTCCAGATTCTAAATCAAATATTTCCCTTTATCCAACTGATCTCTGGATATCTTGCCTTTATCTATCGTAATAACTCTCTTGTTAATCAAATTTACTATTTCCCTGTTATGAGTTGCCAAAACAACAGTTGTTCCATATTGATTTATTTTCATAAGAAGCTGAACAATATCCCAAGTATTGACAATATCCAGATTTCCAGTCGGTTCATCAGCAATTATTATATCGGGTCTATGCACTAAAGCGCGAGCAATTGAAACTCTTTGTTTCTCTCCCCCAGAGAGTTCATTAATATAACTATCAATTTTATTAGCAAGTCCGACAATCTCTAAAACTTGCGGGACGTCTTCTTTAATTTCAATATCTGATTTTCCAGAGACTTCCATTGCAAAAGCAACATTTTCAAAAACAGTCTTTTTTTCCAATAATTTAAAATCTTGAAAAACAACTCCAATATGCCTTCTAAGAATAGGAAGATTAACATTTTTTATCTTGCTTATATTTCTGCCTTTTATAAGGATGCTCCCTTGTGTCGGTTTTTCCTCAGCAAAAATCAACTTCAGCAAAGTTGACTTCCCCGCTCCGCTCTGTCCAACAATTGAAACAAACTCACCTTTTTCTATTTCAAAATCTATGTCTTTTAAAGCAAAGCTGTTTTCATTATATATTTTTGAAACTTTTTCGAAAGCTATCATTGGAATCATATTTAACATATAAACATACTAACATTTTAACATATAAACATGGTGATTAAGCAAGAATTGTGAATTTAAAACAAGCCTGCCGTTAACACATAAAATTATTAAGTTTCATAGAATTTTATTTTGTTAGTATGTTAAAATGTTTATATGTTAGAATGACTTACTTTTCACTTTAAAAACTTTTCTTCTTTCATATTCTGAAACCTTTCCCTTGTTCCATTGCTGAACAGGCCTCAAATAACCAACCACCCTTGAATAAACCTCGCACGGCTGATCTATTAAGCACTTTGGACAAGTAAAGTGTTCGCCGGATAAGTACCCGTGATTCGGGCAAATACTGAAAGTCGGAGTAAGCGAAAGATACGGCATTTTAGATTTTTCAAAGATCTTTTTCACAAGCATCTTTGCCTCTTTCCCGCTCGGAAGCCTTTCTCCTAAGAACGCGTGCATAACGGTTCCGCCTGTATATTTAGTCTGTAATCCATCTTGAAGCTCCACCGCCTCAAATAAATCATCAGTACAGCCAACTGGAAGCTGGGATGAATTTGTGTAAAAGGGATCACTCGATAGATCTTTTTTTTCTTTCTTTGTAACTTTTTCCTTTGTTGTTTTTTTTGTCATAGTATTTAAAATTAGTTTTTAATAAATTTATTATTTGAAAATTGTGAATTGGAAATTGATTGGAAATTGAAAATTAGAAATTTTATATACTATTTCCTATCCCCTCTTTCTACAACCCCTTTCAACCTCGCTTCAATAAATCTATCTATATCTCCATCAAGAACTTTCTCCGCATCGACTGTCTCAACCCCAGTCCGGTGATCTTTTACTAATTTATATGGATGAAGAACATACGACCTGATCTGATTTCCCCATTCCGCTGAAGTATATTCTCCGCGAAGTTTTTGCTTTTCCTCTTCTTCTCTTTCCTGTTGCAGTTTATATAATTTGGATTTCAAAATTTTCATCGCCTGTTCTTTGTTTTGCGCCTGGCTTCTTTCATTCTGGCATTCCACGACAGTTTTCGTCGGAAGATGAGTAATTCTCACAGCCGAATCAGTTTTATTAACAGATTGGCCTCCCGCTCCGCTTGACCTGAATGTATCAATCTTCAAATCATCGTCATTGATTTTTATCTCATCATCAGAAGTTATTTCTGGAAGAGCTTCAATAAGAGCAAACGATGTCTGTCGCAAGTTATCTGAGTTAAACGGCGAAAGCCTGACCAACCTATGAACTCCTGCTTCATTTTTGAGATGTCCGTACGCAAATGGACCAGTAATTATAATCGTCGCGCTTTTTATGCCCGCCTCTTCTCCCTTGGATATGTGGACAATATCTGTTTTATATTTATGGTCTTCAGCGTATCTCAAATACATTCTCAAAAGCATCTCAGACCAGTCCTGCGCGTCAACCCCTCCTGCTCCGCTATGAATCGCCATAATAGCGCTTGTCTCGTCATACCTCTTGTTCATTAACGCCTGAAACTCATGTTCCGTAAATTCTTTTTCAAGTTTTTTTAATCTTTCTTTTGCTTCCTTTAAAATATCTTTATCTTTTTTTTCGTCTATTATTTTTACAAGCTCATCAAGATCGTTTATTCTTTTTTCAATGTCTTCCCAAAAATTAATTATTTCTCTATAACTATCTAATTTACGCATAACTTCTTTTGCTTTTCTCGTATCATTCCAAAACCCAGTTTCATTTACCTCCGCTTCCAACCCGACAATCTCAGCTTTTTTCTTATTTAAGTCAAAGACAGTCCCTCACAAGAAGGGCCCTCTTTTTTAAATCTTTAATTTTTTCTATCGTTTCTTTCATAAGATCATTATAACAGATAAATTAAAAAATGTGAAATATTTGTACTATCATCTGTTGCGTGTCATCCTGAACTTGTTTCAGGATCTGTCAGCTATTGCACTAATTAAATATATAAATCTTTGAATATTTTAACTGAGGCGAAAACACAATTATTATGTTAAACAAAAAGATAATTGAGTTTACGCTTTAGATGAAAGTCAGTATTAAATAATATAAATTAAACCTAATATACAAAAGATTTTATCTTGTTAAAATGTTAGCATGTTTAAATGTTTATATGATTTCTGAGCCACCCGCCAGATTTGAACTGGCGACCTACGCGTTACGAATGCGTTGCTCTACCAACTGAGCTAGGGTGGCATTGCTCGCATAAGTATAATACATCATTATTTGTTTTGTGGTCAAGGATAATTAAGAATGGAATTTACTCTTTAGGGTTTCATAAAGACTTGTGTATTTTATATTTTCTTGAAATCCTAAAGGGTAAATTCCGTGTATTATAAAAAAACTTGACAAGATCTTATTATGGGTATATATTCATAAGTAGGAGAATAAAAAGTCGAATTCTAATTAATTATCTAAAAAGAAAGGAGATAAAAATATGCCAAGACAAGATAAAACTGGCCCTTTGGGCTACGGACCTAGAACAGGACGAGGATTAGGTCCATGCGGCGGTGGAACGGGTTACGGTATGGGCCGCGGTTTCGGTCGCGGTCTCGGTAGATTTTGCGGTTATTTCCCGTATCAACCAAGAGTTACCGAGAAAGAAGAAAAGGGAATATTGAATGAAGAGGTTGACATTTTAGAAGAAGAAATTAAGGCCATTAAAAAACGCCTAGACGAATTGAAAGGCGGAAAGTAAAATGCTTAGATTAGAATTTTTTGTCATCTCAAAATGATCCGCCAGCTGGCGGAGACTGAGGAATCTATGAACTATTTAAATTTCATCCAGATATATATTATCTTTGCATAGTTATATTCATAGATTTCTCACCCTATCGGGCTCGAAATGACAAATTTGTTAGAAATAAACAGTTCTTCACTCTAATGGAAAGGAGGAAGTAACTATTTAAATTCTTTTAAAAAATAAATTATAATAAAATGAAAATAGCAATAAGTTCAAAAGAAAAAGACCTTAACGGTGAAGTTGACAGTGTGTTTGGAAGATGTCCTTATTTTCTTATTGTTGAAATCAAGGATAAAAAAATACAGGGATTCAAAGCAGTAGAAAATATAAGCGCGGAACAAGTAGGCGGAGCAGGTATTTCTGCCGCGCAAACAGTAGCAGAAAAAAATGTAGATGCTGTAATATCCGGGAATATTGGACCAAGAGCATTGGATGTTCTTAGACAGTTTAATATAAAGATTTACAATGGAAACGGACCAATAGACGAAGTTTTGCAGAAATTTATAGATGGAAAACTTGAGACGATTTAAAAAATGTAGGACGCGTTTACGCGTGTCATTTCCGTTTTCACAAGAATGACAATCACTCTCTACGCAGAGATTGTTGTATATCTACTTTGTGTGACAAAACAACAATTTAACAATTTAACAATTTAATTTTATGAAAATAGCGATTCCTACAAATGGCAGAAAAGGATTAAGTGACGCGGTAGCAGAACACTTTGGCAGATGCAATACTTATACTTTTCTTGATGAAGATGGCAATATTATTGAAATTATAGCTAATACGAGCGAACATATGGGCGGAACGGGACTCCCGCCAGAATTTATGAAAAAGCACGGGGCAAATATTTTATTATGTAAAGAGCTTGGAATAAGAGCTTTAAATTTATGCAAGCAATTAGAAATAGATGTTTATGTTTACCAAACAGAAACAGTAAAAGAAATATTTGAGATGTGGAAAAATAATAAAATTAAAAAAGCAAACCTTAACGATGTTTGCGAGGAGCATAAAATATGAAAATTGCGATTACAGGAGGAAAAGGCGGAACAGGCAAATCAATGGTGGCCACCTCTTTGGCAGTTGAGTTTGCCAGAAAAGAAAAAACTATGCTAGTGGACGCGGACGTAGAATGTCCTAATGACCATTTATTGCTTGATGTAAAAAGGAAAAAATATATTACCATATATCAGCCAATTCCTAAATGGGATTTTAGCAAATGTGTAAAGTGCGGAAAATGCGCGGATGTTTGCAAACAGAACGCAATAGTTTTTGTCAAAGGAAAATATCCCGCTTTTGTGAAAGATATTTGCATTGGCTGCAAAGCTTGCCTTGTTTCCTGCCCAGAAAACGCGATAACTGAAACTAAAAAAGAGATTGGAACAATTTATACGGGAAAAAATTATAATGTAAATCTCGTTTCCGGAGAACTTAAATTAGGAGAGCTTGCTTCCGGAGAAGTGGTTAGCGAAGTTAGAAAATATTCAGATAAAATTAATAATAAAATGAAAGCTGATATAATTTTGATAGATTCGGCTGCCGGAGTCGGCTGTCCCGTTATTGCTTCTTTAGTCGGAACTGACTATATAATCGCCGTGACTGAACCAACGCCATCCGCTCTTCACGATTTAAAAAGAGTGTTATATCTTGCGGACTATTTTGAAATCAAGCATGGAATTGTTATAAATAAATTTGATCTTGAAAAAAATTTCTGCGCGAAAATAGAAAAATTTGCGAATGGGAAAAATATTCCCGTTATTGGAAAAATTCCTTATAAAAAAGATTTTGTTGATTCAACAATAAA
>JAGLXN010000029.1 GCA_023132875.1 Candidatus Parcubacteria bacterium | reverse complement strand
TTCTGCTGAAACTTCTAAATAGTTTAAGTTTTTCTTTGCTTCTCCTACCAGCTCTATCGCTTTATTTTTAGAAAATTCCAAAGATTTAGTTTTAATAATAATATCTCTAATATTATTTATATCATCGCTATTTATATTTTCACTGCCAAGAGCGTTATTTAATACCTGTTTTTGAACATTATCGCTCTTTTCCATCGCCTTGACAATTAAAAGAGTTTTCTTCCCTTCTTTAATATCAGATCCAACAGGCTTTCCGATCTTTTTTTCGTTGCCAAAGATCCCAATTATATCATCCTGAATCTGAAAAGCTATACCAGCAGGAATAGCAAACCCGCTCAAAGAGTTTAAAAATTTCTCCTCAGCTCCAGCTAAGATTGCCCCAAGCTGTAGCGGGCCTTCAATCGTATATTTGGCAGTTTTGTATTTTTGCATTTCAAAAATACTGTCAATATTGAAATCATCTATTTTGTTTAAAGTTAAATCCAGCGCCTGTCCAAACACCGTATTGCAAATGATTTTATCTAAACTATTTAAAGCTTTTATTTTAAGATCTTTTTTGAAATTAGAACTATTTAAAATTTCGTAACCAAAAGATAATGCTAAGTCTCCAACAATAATCGCCATTGAAATTCCAAAATGTTTTGAATCTATATTCTTAAAATCATTTTCGGCTTTTTTTGCGTAGCTATAGTGCATAGAAAAATCACCATGGCGAAAATTATCGCGGTCAATAATATCGTCATGAATTAAAAAATAAGAATGTATAAGCTCAACCGCAATAGAAATTTTTAAAGCCTCAAGCTTATCTTTCCCTCCTCCAATAATATAGCCAAAATAAAAAAGAATCGGGCGAATTCTTTTTCCTGAATTTAAAGTAAATTTTTCTAAGCTTTCTATTATTTCTGTCAGCTCTTCCGGTTTATTATCACTCTTAACCTGCTTGATTTTAAATTTAAAAAATTTTTCAAGCTCCGCGTCTATTTGGTTTTTTAATTTTGCAAGACGGTCTTCTATTTCCATAATCTATTATTATTGTTGTTAAAAATAAAGGTTTATTCACTGTGTTTTATTTTCAAATAAATTTTTACAGTAGATCCCCTGCCAACTCCATCACTTTCAATCTCAATTTTTCCTCCATGCGCGTTAACAATTTTTCTTGCTATAAATAAGCCCAAACCGCTGCCAGAAGCATTCTCACTTACAATATTCCTGCCTCTTGTAAATTTCTCAAAGATCTTTTTCTGATCAGTCTTGCTTATTCCAACTCCCGTATCCTTTATAATAATTTTTACGTATTTGTTATATTTTTTTATGTTAATGCTTGCTCCTCCTTTTTTAGTGTATTTGCACGCGTTATCAATCACATTCATAAAAACCTGTCTTATATAATTTGGCTCAACTTCAACACTTGGGATTTCTGAATCAGTTATAAGTTTTATATAAATATTCTTATTTTCAAAATTAGGCTTCAGGGTGTCTATTGTTTCTTTTACAATTTTTACTATAGAAACTGGCTTAAATTGAAACTTTAAAAATCCGCCTTCAAGCTCTAAAGCGTCAAGCATATCATTTGTTATATTATTTAATCTGTCCGTGCTTACAAGTATTCTTTTTAACATTTTTCTTTTCTCTTTTTTTGACAAGTCTTCAAAATCTCCCTCATACCACATTGAAAGCATTCCTCTTATGGCAGTAAGAGGGGTTCTAAGCTGATGAGAAGTGATATGCAGAAATTCATTCTTTATTGATAACATTTCTTTGAGATTGTTTTTCGCGCAGGTAAGCTCTTCAATATTTTTATTTAACTTGTGATAAAACTGGAGATTCTCCAAAACAACGCCAAGATGCTGAGTGAAAGCTCTCATTAAATCTAAATCCCGGTCCTTAATTTCTGAAAGAGGCTTGGCAAATATAAATATTATTGCTCCAAGCCTAGCGCCCCTGATATTAATTGGCGCCGACGCGATTGATTTTGCGCCCATTATTTTTTGCATTAGCCGCGCAGTAGGCCGATCAACGGGCGGATTGATAAAATCCGCAAGAACTTCGCCTGTTTTAATTTTGTTCTCAATAATACTATCGGCAGTTGGATTGTCTTTGCCGCTTGACGGAGTCTCTGGCGTAATAGAAGTATGATAATCAGACAATACTTTTTTGGGCAATATTTTTATCGCTTTTTGCAATAGCTTTGACTGTGTAACAGTATATGAATAAGCTTTATTATTTTTTTCATCGTAACGAACCATAATCGCTCCTAAAATTTTTAAATGCCCGAGTTTTACAGGAATAATATCTAGCATATCTTGGATATTTTTATCAATCTCCATTCCAGAAGAACTTACATTGCTTAAAGACAAAAGTGATTCCAGGTCCTCATTTTTTTCTTGGGTGTTTTTATTTATTTTTTTCAGTTGGACTATGTATTGGTTTATCTTTTTATAAGTGTCCTCTAATTCTTTTCGAGCTTCCATCTCTTTCCTAACGCTCTTAACAAGTTCACGGCTGAAATATAAAAATGTTATCAGAATTCCCGTTTTTATCAACTGTACTATAATATCATCTGACAAAAGAAATACATCTACTATAAGAACTATTGAAATGATAACTATTAAAACTTGGGTTAAAAGGGTTTTTATGCCCATTAGTTCATGTTTGACTATCGCATAGGCAGTAAAACCAAGAAGAAAAATAGCAGAGTAATCGCCTATCCAATAAAGATGAACAACTTTTAAAAATACAGGAAAGATTATACCAAAAATAATGTTAGCTAAATAAAATATAAAAATTCCGGCTAGTAAATATTCTATCTTTATCTTTTTTTTCGGCGCGCATTTTATGTATTCCTTAAACAAAAGATATAAAGGAATGCACATAAAGAAAAATATAATTCCTAAAAAAGGAAACATTCCTTTACCGTAAATTATGGTTAAATTAATGCCAATAAATTCTATTTCTTTAACCACTAAATCTGTAGATATTGTTATCAAAGATATAAAAAAGCCGCTTAAAAATATAATTTTATTTAAAATTAAATATCGTTTTCCTTTATTTAAATAAAAAACCACTAAAAAATAAAGTGAAACAAATAAAAAAGGAGAAGCGGACCAAGCAATTTTCAAAAATATTAACCCTAAATCAGGTGTTTGTTGTCCCATTAATCTAGCAAGATAAGCAAAATCAACCCATAAAAACATTGAAACTATCATTCCAAGAAACATTTTATTTAGTTTGCCCCTGCGATTATTGTTATAAACTATGATGGCTAACCAAATAGCAATAAAATTAATAAGAAGAATCAATAATTTATTGTAAAGAGGTAATTCTGTTATCATAATATTATTTTACCTATAAAAATTAAAAATAACCATAAAAGAAATTCTCCGCTTTGGAAAATATAACCAAAATAATTTTTTCTTTTTGCTAAATTATAACAATAGAAACTAAAAGGAACGGTAAAAATAAGCATTAATATTGACTTTGGAAAAATATTTAAATAAAGAGAAAGAACTATTGGCACAGTTATAGTAACTATGAAATTAAATATAGATAAAAACATAAAAGTTTTTTCTTTTCCCATTATAACCGGAAAAGTGCGTAATCTTTCTTTTTTATCGCTTTTAATGTCTTTTATATCAAGAAAGATCTGTGTTAAAAATGCTTTTAAAAATATAAATAAAGATAACAATAAAATATTGAGCATTAAATAGCTCGTCAAAGGGAAAGAATAATAAACCACCAAAAAAAACGGCAACAAAGCGAAAAATATGGAAACATATATGTTCTTAAAAACATATATTTTTTTAGTAACTTTCTTGAAAAAAACAGTATAAAAAATTCCAAAAATAAGTAAAAGCAAACCAAAAATTAATGCCTTAAAATTGCTAAAATAAATTAAACTTCCTATTAGAGTGAAGCTTGCAAAATAAATAATTAGAGGGGCTTGATAAATATAGGTCTTTAGATATTTAGTTCTTTGGGGATTTGTCAAATAATCTATTTTTATTTCTTTAAAGCGATTATACAAATAAGGAGTATAAAAAAGCAAGTACATAATAAACAAAATATCCCAGGTTATTTGAATCTTTAATAGAATACCAGAAACAAAAACGACACTTGCTGCTCCAAACGACTGAATATGACCACCGTAAATAAATTCATTAAGAATTAACTTTAGAGCTTTTCTGAAATTAGACATTTATTTTTTATTCTTAAATATAAAATAATTTATTAGTTTCCTTTTTAACTTTTTCTACTTAAACATTTCTACTCTTTTTTCAGGATCAGAAAGCGCGTTAGATTTATCTATTTTTCTTTTGATCTCGTTTATTAAATTTTCAGAAAATTCTTTATATAAAGAAAATGGCTTCTCGAAATTTTCATTTAAAGCTTTAGCGCAATTATAGCCGCTTCTCATGGCAAAACTAATACCTTCTCCCGTGCTAGGACTTATAAAGCCAGCTGATTCTCCTACAAGAAATATTTTATCATTTCCTAAAAAAATATCTTTTTTATTTTCAGGTCTTGATAAAATAGCAAATTCCTTTTTAAAAACATTGCCAGTTATATTAAACTTTTTTTTAAATTTATTCCTTAGAATTCTCATTTTATTTTTTATATTACTATCCTTTTCTAACGCAGAACCCAGAATTAAATTATCTTTTTTTTGTATTATCCATGAATAAAAATCAGTTATTTCATTATCGTATATAAAATAAGCGCTGTTATATATATTTTTGTGTTTTAACCAATATTGCGCCGCGACATAATGCCGCATAGGTTTTTTAACTAGAGAATTTCTTATATTTGAGAACGGCCCATTAGCGCCAATAAGATACTTTGTTTTAATAACTTTTCTTTTATTGTTTATCTCTAAAAGAATTTCTATATTTTTTCTTTTTTTCTCAAATTGCAAAAACTTTGTTTCAAAAGAAAACTGAACATCATTTTGTGATTTTTTTAATAACCAATAATCAAAATCTTTTCTGGAAACATTCCACAATTTTTTCTTGATATCTATTTCTAAGTCATTATTCCAATCAATCATTTTCAGATCAAGATATTTTGGATAAGAAAAAACGCTTTTTGGCAATTTCCAATCCTTGATGAAATCTTGAGCCTCCTCTACCATAAGACCGCCGCATGATCTATCTCTCGGAAGCCTTGACCGGTCTATCATCAAAATATTATATTCATTTGAAAGAAATTTTGCAACACAACATCCAGCCGGTCCGGCTCCAACTATGATTATATCATATTCATTATTCAAAGATTCTTTATTCATAATCCATAGCACTAAATAAAGAAAAAACGGCATTAATTTTATTTTTTACAAAGCGAACAACTTGATCAAGTTTAACTTTTAATTCTTCCGGCAGTCAATTGCTTAAGAATGTCAGTTACCGCTGGATACTTTCTTTGTTTCGTTCTTGTAAATTCATAATAAGAAAGCAAAGATTTATCTTTTAATTCCACTTTTTTATTAGATTTATCCATAAAAATAATTATTTTAAAAATAAAAAAAACCCAAAAATTTGGAATTATTAATAAAAACAGCTTTTAATATCTTGGTAAATTATTTCATAGCTACTAAAAAACTTATTCTGAATTGATTTTTCAATACATTTATTTTCCTTCTTCATAATATTTTTTATTTTAAAAGCAATTTGCTTATTTGTTTTATTATAGCATAAATAAACAAAATTAGTAAAATTTTTAAAAAAGACTAATTCTATTTTGCTCTTAAGACTCTTAAATAAAAAAGCAGTGTCTTTTCTACGGACGTAGAAAAGACACTATAGGATAAAATATTAAAGTTAGCGATAAATTATATGTAAATACGCAAAAGGCTCTAGTCGGGAGACTGAAGCCAACACTGGAGCCAACATTTTGTTTAATCCCTTATTTTTATCTCATAATCAATTTGCTCTATTTTTCTCAGATTATGCTTTGCTTGGTCGTATTTAGTCCGCAGATAACCGACCATGTCAAATTCCGTCAATTCAGCCATAATTTCATTGATGGTTTTTTTTATTTTTTCTACTTCGCCTAAATTTCCGCTTGCCGCTTCATTGACCGCTTTTCTAACCAGCTCGCCGGTTAAATCGCAAATACCTCCTAAATAAATACCTGGATCCAGATCAACTTCTTTGATTTTATCTATTTTTTTGCCCGTTATAATCAGATAGAACATTTTTGCTTCTGTGTATTCTTCGGCTCCCGCTCTGTAAGACCCTTCTTCTGAAATTCGCTTGTGTCCGAATTTCTTCTCCAGCTTTTTAAAAATTTTTTCCGTTTCGGCAAGTTTCTTTTTAGCTTCCTGAATATCGCCTCTGTGCAAAGAAAAAATTATTCTTTTAGAATTATGCAGTGCAACGCTAGATAAGCTAATGATCTGCGTTCTCTCGCTCTCTCTTTTATCATATCCTTTTTTCAATTTCTTGATGAATTTTTTATTGATCATTGTTTTAGTTTTAATTATTAAGTCATACAAACACAATATGTATGTTTACCATTACCTGATAAAATTATTTTCAAATTCAAAACCCGTTTTAATTATAGCAGATTTTGTTTGTTGTGGAAACTGCCCAAGAACAAAAAACTAAACCTCTAGCAAAGGTTTAGTTTTTAAAATTATGAAATCTAAAATAAATTTATCTCGCGAAATGCGCGAATGCTCTGTTTGCTTCGGCCATTTTTTGAACATCTTCCCTTTTCTTCATTGAAGATCCGGTTCCGTTTATTATATCAACAATTTCATCAGCAAGCTTTTTTGACATTGGTTTCCCTTTTTTTTCTTTAGCAGCGCCTATCAGCCATCTAAACGCCAGTTGCATTCTCCTGTCGCCGCGAACTTCTATCGGCACTTGATAAGTGGCTCCTCCGATTCTCTTTGACTTGACTTCCAAAATTGGAGCGACTTTATTAAAAGCTTCTTCAAAGGCTTCAATAGGATCTTTCTTTGTCTTTTCTTTAACAATATCAAGAGCTTTATAAACAACTTTAACAGCAACAGTTCTCTTGCCGTCTTCCATTATATAATTTATAAATCTGGCAAGCAGCGCGTTATTATATTTATAATCAGGCTTTATTCCCCTGTCTATTCTCTTTTTTCTTCTTCCCATGGTTTTGTAAAAATTTTAGTATTTATTAATTCAAAATTCATGATTCCCGGCCAAAGGCTGGTCCGCCTTGAGCGGAAATATTCCAAATTCTATTTCGGTTTTTTCGTTCCATATTTGCTTCTTTCCTGCTTTCTTCCTTCTACTCCGCCAGCATCCAAAACTCCGCGAACGATATGATACCGCACGCCTGGAAGATCTTTTACTCTCCCGCCCCTGATCATAACTACCGAATGCTCTTGTAAATTATGTCCGATTCCGGGAATATACGCCGTTACTTCAGAACCGTTCGTCAGCTTAACTCTGGCAATTTTACGAAGCGCTGAGTTAGGCTTTCTTGGAGTTACCGTTCCAACCTTAACACAAACCCCTCTCTTAAAAGGATTCCCTCTCTTTGCTGTTGACGGCTTATTCTTTAAAAAATTGAAATTACGGGCAAGCGCCGGAGTTTTTGACTTCTTCGTAAATTTCTTTCTTGATTTTCTAATTAGTTGTTGTATGGTTGGCATTTTGATTATATTGTTACATTGTTATATTGCTCTATTGTTTCATTTTATAAATTAGGTTTCACGCATTTTCGGAGTCGGACTCCTAAAATGCTCGTATTCAAATTCTTTAGCAATAAATTAAGATTAACAGAGATTTGATAATGTGTCAAGGATATAAATATCTTCATCCAAACATAACCATAAGCAATTCAACGCTTCCAGTGACCAAAACAAACAAAAGTAACATTATTGAAATTATAAGCTGAAATCTAAAAAACAATAAAATATATTAACTAAGCATATTCATCATATCAAAAAGCAACTCTGTGCTATTTGTAAAAACAATAAACAAAAAAATTAAAATAGGCCATATGACCAACCTAAAACCGCCAAGAAAGAAAATAAAGATCAAGAGAATCAACATTCCGTGCCTTTCTAAGGTTTCTCTGACTCCGTGCATTGAGTATGGCAAAAGATGAAAAAGTATTTTGGAACCATCTAGAGGAGGTATTGGAAGCAAATTGAAAATTGCTAGAATAATATTTATAAAAATTATTAAACCAAATAATACCATTATAGAAGAACCTATCTCTTGCATTATCATAATCTGAACAATGATTCCAAAAATCACAGCTACTATAAGATTAGAAACAGGTCCAGCTAACGCAACTAACATTTCTCCATTTTTTTTATCCCGCAAATTATATGGATTATAAGGAACTGGCTTAGCCCAAGCAAATATAATACCAACATTAGCAATAATTAAAAATAAAGGAACTAAAACCGAACCCACTAGATCAATGTGCGGAATAGGATTAAGCGTTAACCTCCCCATATGTTTCGCGGTCGGATCCCCCAGATGATTCGCCATCCATCCGTGAGAAAATTCATGGATAACTGCTGAAAATACCAGAATAATAACAAGAAATATTGCAATAATAAAATCCATACTTGCCAAATTTAATTAATTAGTTTATTATGTTATTATCATTGTTATATTGTTAAATGGCTAAATTGTTGTATTGTCTCCCGTTGATTCAACGCCTCTGACCCGAACCATAAGTTTCTTTGTTAGTTCAATAGTCCTTAACACACACCTACTTCTTTAATAGATGGAAATTCGGACTGTGGAACCAACAATTTAACAATGAAACAATTTAACAATGCAATAATAACAATGAAACAATTTAATTTAATATAATTCTACATTTATGAGCAGAACATGTCAAATATGCGGCAGAGGAACAAGAGCAAGCCAGTCTCGCAGCCACTCAAATGTTGCAACAAAAAGAAAACAATTTATAAATATACAGAACAAGAATATTGACGGGAAAAAAGTAAGAATTTGCACAAAATGCATAAAGACAGCAGCAAAGGGCAAAAAGTAAAGTATAAATTTATTTCATTTAAAAACAAGCGCTTAACTGCTTGTTTTTTTATGAATTTATTTTAATCCTTCATTAGCTTAATCCCCAAACCTGAGATCTTGCCTCCTGCAAAAATTAAGATAAAAACAAAAAGAGACCAGCTGGAAAGATTTAAAAGCTTTAAAATAAACTCTTCCGGAATTATTTCTTTCAGCTGGCCGCTTATCTGATCTTTGATCATACTTTCAGCCTGAGCCTTCTGTTCTGCTTCTAAACTTTTAATATAATTCGGATCAGTTAATTTTGACTTATCAATATTGATTGCCCCGGCATTCTCAACATTTTCATTCTTGTTGTCAAGATTGACAATTCCCTCGCTATTATAAGAAAAAACCTTTGGCGCTTCTTTTTTTGCCGTAAAAATATTATATGAAGCATATATGCTCCAAAAGATTACAACAAGCCCGACAGTCAATAATAAATAGCCGATTATTTTGTTTGATGTTGCGTTCATAATAAATAATTTAAAATTTAAAAATCAAAATGAAAAATAACAGATAAAAAATAATTAAAACACCTTACTAAAAAGCTCACCCTTCCCTTCTCCGCTTTTTGCTGAATAAAAAATAATTTCTTTGCTGCCCGCTTTTTCTAAAATCTCCTTTAATTTTTTATTCCTCTCGCTCTTTTTTAATTTATCCGCCTTATTGGCAACAATTATAAATTCACGGTCATATTCATTCAAAATATCGATCATCTCCGAGTCAAGTTTTGTCGGCCCCACTTTCGCGTCAATAATTAAAATGAATTTTCTATTCTTAATTTCAGCAGAAGTTAGATACCACAAAATTAACCGCCTTATTTTCTCCCTTTGTTCAAAAGAAGCTTTTGCGAATCCATATCCGGGCAAGTCAACAAGATATATTTTTTTATTAATAAGAAAAAAATTTATCTCTCTTGTTTTGCCTGGAGTTGAGCTGGATTTAACCAAATTTTTTCTGCCCGCCAAAGAATTTATAACACTGGATTTGCCAACATTAGATCTGCCAATAAACGCGACTTGCGGCTTACTTTCTTCCAAAATTCTGTCATTACCAACAACGCCTTTTATAAATTCCGCTGTTTTAACGCTCATATTTTTGACTTAAGTCTATTATAAATACCCCTATTTTTTGCAATCTTCCATTTCACAAGCAAATTAGAAAATAAGAATGGAACAATGAAATTAAAAATTATGCTTGAAGAAATTATAACTGAATATAATTCAACATTAATAAGGCCTTCTTGAAATAAAATATTTGTAATAATAATGCTAGTACTAAATTTTACTGAAAGACCGATCCCTAATAAAATTGACTCTTTCTTTCCTAATTCTTTTCTACCGACAAAATAACTCACGATAATTTTTACGCTCTTTGTAACCGCGACAATTAACAATATGACAAGCGGATATGTTATTAAAGCGTCAATGCTAACCGACATTCCTACCCACAAAAAGAAAAGAGGCGCAAAAAATCCATAAGAAATCGCTTTTACTTCTTTTTCAATTAAGTCTAATCTCTTTTGATGCATGAAAGTTTTCAAGGAAATTCCGGCAAGAAGCGCAGCAAGCGGAGCAGCGTTAGCGTATATTCCCATGCCAAGAAACAAAAATAAAATAAAGACTGAAAAAATGAACATTGTATCAACATTCATAAAACAAAATTGTTCTCCTTCTTGCCTAAAATAAACAAATCCCAT
>JAGLXN010000028.1 GCA_023132875.1 Candidatus Parcubacteria bacterium | reverse complement strand
TAACTCCTATATCAACAATTGCCCTTCCTAATTTTGCTTTAAGTATTTTAAACTCATCCAAAAGAGGGATCAGTATAATTTCTCCAATAGAAGCAAATGATAATGAAACTAGAAATGATATAAGCCAGCTGCAATGAAAGATAAAATGAATCAGCAGACTGCCAAAAAATGCTTCAAAAAAGATAATTAAAAATGTTGATTTCAAAATAAATTTTCCTTTTTCTTTCAGTTCTTGCAAGTTAATTTCAAAGCCAACTATAAAAAGCAGAAAATACATTCCAAGCTCAGCCATAAAAATAAATGTCTGTGAATCTGTAATAGAATTAAACGGATTATAAACCGCAAGCAGAAATCCGAAAATCAAAGCAGCAAAGATCCACGGCACTCTTATTTTTTCCAAAAGCCTTCCAAAAATAAAAGTAAAAAGAAACGCGCTGCTTATGAATAAAAAAATGTTTTGCATTTTTTGTATGAATTATTTTTAATGCCTATTTGCATTATATTACTCTATAGCAAAAAGCACAAATAAAAAACGGCTGACAAATTGCCGGCAAAAATTACTTATTATTCGTTGGTCTCAATCTCCTATTATTCGTTGGCTCTAGTCTCCCGACTGGAGCCTTTTATGGAATTGGGAGAGCCTGCCTACCGGCGGGCAGGAGTTGAGGGGAGATTGGAGAGGATGAAGAGGTTAATAAATACTTAATTTGAGAAAATAAAAATCTCACAGATACTTGTTAAAGTTTTCTGTGAGAGAAATTTAAAATTATTTTTTATAACTTTTATTTTTTATCCCCCTACTTAATTTCTACTCAAGTTACAATCTCTGCAAGTCTGCCTCTTTCAAATGCTTCCTGAATTTCTAACATTGTTATGTCTAATGGGTCTACTATTTTAACATTGAAACCTAATTTGGCATATTTCATGGTAAGCATTTCCATTTCTGGAGACGTTGGACCTGTAGCTGGATCACCAGGAACTCTTGGAGAAACATCAAAAAAGACATAGAATATCTCTCCATCAATATTAACAAGTATACCCTGCAGACCACACATTCCTATCATGCCCGGCGGATACTCCAATTGACAAATTTCTATGAACTTTTCAGCTGCTTCGAACGCCATGATCTTAAAACTTTCACGCATTGTACGTCCTTCATGGCCAACTTCCTGATTTGTGCTTGGAATATCAAACTCTAATTGTTCTCTCGCAGGAAGATCAAGAAAACCGCTTTTGTTTGATTGTATTCTTCCAGAAAAACCTACAAAGCTAAAGTTGCCGAAAACATCTTTAAGCACATGGCTATGGAAATTTGTGTTAAATACGGGTCCAAGAGCATATTCTTCGATTCTGGCGTTTGCGAGACCTTCCTCAGATATTATTCCAGCTTTTAACCGTTTTTCTACTCCTTCATAGTACTCTTTTGGCGACGATGGGTAGAAAAAAGCTCTTTCCATTGGCTTTTTTGCATGCTGTACCTTTACCACTGCAAGCGTATCAATGTCATCAGGTGATTTAAATTCATGTGGCATTCTTATACCGGCCTGCTCCAGAAGATAGAACTGTCCTTTGGTAAGTCCTCTATCTTCTGTTTTAAGCAGAGATTTGCTTCCAAATTCAGGTACAAAGAATTTCCCTTCTATGTCATCAATAGGCACATAAGAAGAAAAACTCCTATTGGGAACAAATATCCCATTTTCATCAATCAACCAGTCTTGGTTTTCTTCATTGATAAGATCTGAGAAATTATCAAGAACCCTTATTTGATCATACAGATATGGATAATGTTTTGTATAAAGAATCTCTCTGCCTTTTTCGGCAATAAGCACAGTTTCAAATCCAAATCTTTTAGCAGATGCAGCAGTTTCTAACGCCGAATGCGAGCCAAAACAAACTATTTTGGGTTTCTTCGTGTAATCATCCGCAATCTTTCTAGCTTTTATCGAAGTTTGTAATATTGCTTCCATTCTAAATATCCTCCGTATATTTTATTTATAAAGAACAAACAAAGCCATATATAAGAAGCTCGGCTCTCTCTTTATAAAAATATAGTAGCTTTAAAAATATTATATGTCAACTTTAGTTACATTCTAAAAGTTCAAAGGCTCATTCTCTATACTAAAAATAACCCTTTAAATAAAAGATTACTTTATGTGTCGGGGCGCCGGGATTCAGTTGGGAACAATTTCCCGGTGGTTTGGGCGGGGATTTTGGAGAATTGGGAGAGCCTGCCTGCCGGCAGGCAGGAGTTGGAGAGAGTGAGAGAGTTGATGATTGGAAAATAAATTTTGAAATACAAAAAAAAGAAGCCCAGTCATTTTTTAGAACGACCGAGCATTTTAAATTTATTTTTATTTCCCAGAGAATCTAGGGTCTATAACAACCTTAACTGATTTATTTAAGAATACTGCAAGAATTCTTCCTGCATCTTCCTCAAAAGGATCTGTTGTCTTGGGACTGAGACTTTCCTCAAATACATATCGATTTTTTCTACGATCTATCAATGATTCCACATTAATTATCAAGATAGATTGAGATTGGTCAACAGAGACCTTCCAATCTTCAATTATGTATTTAAGGCTTTGATTATTGTTGCAGATTTCAATTCCAGGTCTTACTATTTCTTTGATTTGCTGAACAATAGAAATAATTGTATTTCTGATTATCTCTTGTTGTCGTCTATTTGCCTTTAACTCATTTAATAGATCATCTAATCCTGCCATTTGGTCACCTCCTTATTTTTTATTTCCTTACTATGCTTAAGTGCCAGTGGTCCTTTTGCTTTCTTATAATAAATTCGGTACCGCACTCGGCACATTTGTACTTCTCTGTTTCTTTATCTCCAGAGATTTCCTGATCGAACACCTGCTGTCCACAACAAGTATACTCAAATTTTCCGCAAGGTACAGGTCCGTTAAATCTAAATTCTTGCTTAAGGCCCATATTATTTATCAGTAAGGCCAATCTTTCATTGCGTATTCCAATCAGAATTTTAAGAAATGCATCTTTCGGTAAAGATGTATTAGGACTTTCTGGTCCTACGTCGTGATCAAGTTCGCCGTCTATAGTAGAAAGCAACGCTTTCATGGCATCTTCATTTTGATGGAATTTTGCCTCAATAAACATTTTGAGCAACTCTCTGTGTTCTTGTGAGTTATACACGATGGTTCTTCCGTCCCAATAGACAAGCTCGCCTACTGCATTTTTGCCCAGTCTCTTTGCCCTTATTCCAATATCTTTTCCTGAAAGAGCAAGAATCTCTTTTCTCTCCTTGCTTTCAAGTGGGAATTTTATCATTTGAAGAGCTACCTCCACTATAAGGGTCAATTTTCCTATCTTAAATGTATGATCAGAAAGATTACTCAATGCTGCTTCAATGGGATTTTCCGATCCGCTGTTTACATTATACACTTTTACCATGGCTTTTCCTCCTGTTTGTTACTATATTTATTCGCTAAAGCGAAATTCAACCGTTCCTTTATTTGGTAGAAGCAGTCAAAATTCGCTTTAGACAAAATTGTGAAAGAACTGTAAATTATATATGGATATTATAAATTTGTCAAGATTTAAGAAAGTTCAAAGGTTCTGAGTCTATACCAAAAATAACCTCTTAAATAAAAGGTCATTTCTCTTGTCGGGGCAACAGGATACAGTTGGGAACAATTTCCCGGTGATTTGGGCGGGGATTTTGGAGAATTGGAAGATGGTTGAGGGAAAGTTGGAAGGGGTGGAGAGGTTGATAACTAATTAATAATTGCTGAATAATTTTGAAAGTTAGATTAAAAAAACAAGGCTGATTTATAATCAACCTCAAGTTATTAATTTGTGACAATATTAAATTATGCCACTATCTCTGCTTCTGGAAGGTGTATAACTTTTCCACCAACAAAGATTCTTTCACTTTCCGGGTCGTCTATATTTATTTCTCTGTTGCAGCTGGGCAAAGATACAAATGTACCGTTGTAACGTTCTTTTTCTTCTGCGGTCAATTCTCTCGTGGTTTCTTTTGGAAATTTAACTTCTATAAAACCGTGTCCAAAAACCCATTCACCAATATAATTTTCACCATCTTCATGATGAATCATACAAATGTCTGGTTTCTCACTGCTCAGATCTCCAAGTTTATGAGTAGCTTTTGTAGCCATCATATAGCGCATATTTTTTGTCATTGTTTTCCTCCCAATTCTTTTTCTAAAGTTTATATCACTCAACATAAATTGTCAATTCTCTTACACCCTCTTACGCAAAATAACCCTTTAAACAAAAGGTTATTTCACTTGTCGGGGCGACGAGGTATAGTTGGGAACAATTTCCCGGTGGTTTGGGCGGGGATTTTGGAGAATTGGAAGATGGTTGAGGGAAAGTTGGAAAGGGTGGAGAGATTGATAACTAATTAAATAAAGTCTTTAAATTAGTAAAACCTGATTACATTCTACATCAACCCAGCATTAAATTTTTATGTCTTTAAATTCAATATCAGACGGAAAAGAAAATTTTGAATTATCAAGAATCCATGTCCGACATTTGAAATCAATTTTTTTCTTCATTGAAGCAGTCCCTTCTTGAGAATATTTTTCAAACTGTTCATCGCCATACATTTCTTTCAAATTCATTTTCATACCTTCTGTCGACGAATTATTCCAAGAATACATCCATTCTCCAATATTTATAGAATTCATTTTAATTTTTTCATTCGTTTCTTTGTTAATAATCTCAAATTCAGTGCGTCTTTTATTATCAGCAACATAAATAGTTCCAATTGTTTCTACTCCTTCATCAGAAATATCGACATAAGAACACTTCAAAGGTTTGTTATGCACCAGCACATCTTGCATTGAACCGAAAATTAACTCTTCTTCATTTTCATTTCCATTGTTTTCATTATTTTCCTGATTTTGTTCTGTATCAGATTCGCTTTTTGTCATTTCCTGATCTTTATCACCCCTTAATAAAATATAACTACCAAAAGCTATTACTACGATCATTAGACAGATGACAATATAAATATTTTTTTTGCTCATATTTTTTTCTTAGTTAATTTGAATTAAGTTTTTATTTAAAATCTATTTCCTTATCTATTCTTATGTTATCATTAAACAACTAATAATTCAACACTCATTCGCTAACTAAAAAGTTCGAAGGTTCATACTCTATACTAAAATAACCCTTTAAATAAAAGGTTATTTCTCTTGTCGGGGCAACAGGATACAGTTGGGAACAATTTCTCGGTGATTTGGGTGGGGATTTTGGAGAATTGGGAGAGCCTGCCAGCCGGCAGGCAGGAGTTGAGAGAAGGTTGGAGAGAATGGAGAGGATGATGAATTAGATAATTATCTTTTCGTTGTAATATTCTTTAAAATAAAAAAGGGGTGCTTGTTGCAACTCCCTAAGTTTAATTTATCACTTTGTGTAAAAAAGATCTAACACTTTATCAAACTCTTATCGAATCTTTTGTAGATATAACAATCCCGTTTTTTTTATACCAAGGAATACTATTATTGCCGTCATAACTTCCAGCAATAACATCATTGCTTGTTATAATGTTAAAACCTTTTCCTATTGCTCCTTCAGCCGTGCTCTTTACACAAACACTTGCATTAATTCCCATCAAAAATAAGTTTTTTGCACCTATTTTATTAAGAATATAATCGAGCTCAGTATTATAAAAACCATTATCATGAGGTTTTGATATTGTTTTTAAGTCTTTAATCCTCTTTAACTCCTTAGTTAAAGCATTGATAGTTTTTCCACATCCCTCATATTCCAAAACAACCATAGGAATATTTTTTTGCGCGCACCATCTTATTATAAAGATTTGATTTGCGATAATGCGTTTTTTATCTTTTCTTTTTAATACTTCAATAAAGAACTGTTGCATATCAATCAGTATTACAACAAGTCCATCTTTACTAACAAGAACATCTTCATAGTAGTTTAAAAAAGAATCCTCATTAAGTTTTCCCTTGTTAAATAACTTTCCTATAATCCCAAGACTGAACATTATTACCCTACCTCCAAATACTTTTGCATTATCTAATATACGATGACTTTATAATAACTTTTGAATTACTCAGTCAAAACAACATGGATAATACAAATACTGTTCTGACCAAATAATTATTTTTATAAGAACAACAATAAAATATACACTAGAAATTTAAATTTGTCAATACCTTCACTATAAAAGTTCGAAGGTTTGTAGTCTATATAAAAAATAACCCTTTAAACAAAAGGTTATTTTCACTTGTCGAGGCGACAGGATGTAGTTGGGAACAATTTCCCGGTGATTTGGGTGGGAATTTTGGAGAATTGGGAGAGGGTTGAGGGAAAGTTGGAGAGGGTGGAGAGGTTGATGAATAAAAAAATAATTTATTTATCCGGCTGTTGAAAATACTTGAAAAAATAAAAAAATTCCGCAAGTTACAATGAACATGCGGATTTGATTATGTTTTCCGTTTAATAAAAATAGTCTTTAGAAGATACATATGGCAAATACCAAACGAAATATATAATAAGCTGAATTACTAATAAAATAATTCCCATTATTATATAAGCAAAGAATTGCCAAAATGTAACTGGCGTATAATATATCCATCCAATAGCATAGACCTCCAGTGGAATAAATCCGAGTGCGGTTGCTAGAATTGCTAGGACTATATTAATGAGTTCTCCTTTCAATGTACACATCCTCCTTTAACGACATTATGTTTAATAATAATTCGTACTTATAATTTTGTCAATACCTTCACTATAAAAGTTCGAAGGTTTGTAGTCTATATAAAAAATAACCTTTTAAATAAAAGATTATTTTTCTTATCGGGGCGACAGGATGTAGTTGGGAACAATTTCCCGATGGTTTGGGTGGGGATTTTGGAGAATTGGGAGAGAGTTGAGGGGAGGTTGGAGAGAATTTCTGTTTTATTGCAATAGCTATGTTAGATCAAACTTTGCTTAAATTTCTTGGTCATTCAACTAAATAAAGAGTAACGCAAATAAAAAGATAAAACTTCAAAATAAATAAAATATAAAATGGCACAGGGAAAATATTACCCATATAATATTCAAAATTCAAAACCAATTACAATCAACCTGATTTTTCAATATTTATTGATTCCATCGCTAAATCATATTTTTTTATTCCGGATAAATAGCTTATAATAATAACAAAAAACAAACCAGAAGAAGCCAAGATAAAACTTATATTAAAAACATTGATCAATATAGATAATACTCCATAAAAACATGCTCCGAAAAACATTGCAAATAAATTTCTATATGTTGAAGTACTAAGAGCGTCTCGTTTTTCACCCCTTTCAAATATATTACTATCTAATGGGATACTAATTAATATTGAAAATAAACCAACCAAAAATACACTAGAATAATAAAATAGAGTATTTTCAATCACGAGTCTGAATATCCAAATAATTGCAACAAAAAAACTTCCTAAAATTATCATCTTTGTTCTTTTTGCTTTATGTATTTTCCCAGCAAAAAAAGTAAATAGAATTCCTGTAATTGAAATAATTATTGGCAAAACTGCTACAGACTCAATATTGGCAAAAAATATAAAAATAAACAAAGGCCAAATAACACTTTCTGTTGTGCAATGAATATGAAAAAATCCCTTAGATAAATAATCTTTAATAAGTTTCCAGTTTGTAAAAAAACATGGAAAAGAAATTTGTTTTTGTTCCGACTTATCGGGAATCTTTTTAATCTTAAATAATGGCAAAATGGATAACACTAATATGAAAACACTGACAATGATTAAAATATTTTTACTAAAAAAGATAATTATCAAAGCTCCTAACGCGGGAGCAATTATTCCAGCAATATTTTTAATTATTGACAAAGTACTAACATCACCAGAAACATTATCATCATTCTTACTACACTTCATAAAGAGAAAAAGATGCGCTACCCAATAGAAAGCGTCGTAAGCAGCTGCAAAAAATGCTATAGCAACTAATAGCATCCAATTATTTAATGTAAGATTATACAAACTAATAAAAAAAGCAATAGAAAAAAATGAACCAATAATTATTACTTTTCTAGCACCGATTTTTGCAATTAACCATCTTGCAACAAAATTCAACGGCACATCAATAGTATAAAAAAAGAAATAATAAATCATTATATGTCCAATTGAATATCCTATTTGTAATAAAAAAATAGGTATAAATATTGCAATCATAGAACGAGAAAAAGTATGGAGCCAGACAGAAAGCTCAAATAACCAAAATTCAGAATGAATAAATTTTTTAAATCTATTTTGATGATATATGTGAAATAATTGCATTTATTTTTTTATTAATATTTACATTATATCATTTTTACCCCTATAAACCAATACTCACTCCGAGTAAATGTTATTTAAAATTCGAAGGTTCACTCTTTATAACAAAAAATAACCCTTTAAACAAAAGGTTATTTTCACTTGTCGAGGCGACAGGATGTAGTTGGGAACAATTTCCCGGTGATTTGGGTGGGGATTTTGGAGAATTGGGAGAGGGTTGAGGGAAAGTTGGAGAGGGTGAAGAGGTTGATGAGATAGATTATTTATTTCTTAATACTTTGTATAAAAATCGTTCAGGTACGCCAGTATTGACAAAAATCAGTTTTTACAATACAATTTACAGTTAAGCTTAGGCTTAATTATAAAAGATAGCTCATTTACAAAATCAAAGGAGTGTGATTAAAGTTGAAAAACAATATTGTACTTGACTTAAAAGGAATGACCCCAGAAGAATTTATGGAAAAATTATTTAATAAAAATGTTTTTCCTGAATTAATAACGGATATGGACATCTGGAAAGTGATTAAATCTTTGGATATGATGATCCAACAAACAAAATCCCGTACAGATGAAAGTGGAATTGCTATGTCTGCTAAAAATGAATTATTTCTATCTACCATGAGGTATATACGGAAAGAACTCATTGAAAAGCTAATAAAAGAATATGATATAATTTCGGAAACGAAACCAAAAATTTCTCCTATACCTGATGGAAAAACATATTATACAGACTGGTATATGTCAAAAGAAGAGGAATTTTATAAATCTGCGTTTGACGGTATTATTTGCGCCTATTGTCCTTTCCGCAGAGAGAATGGTGCAGAAATATTGCAATCACAAATACCGTGCAGTGTTTATCATGGAGGAATATCTAATCTTGAACATCCATGGATATGCTTAATGATAGAACGTGGGCATTGGACAGAAAGAGAGCTTCTTAAAAAGATTAGAGAGGCAACGAGTGAAGATTATATAGAGGCATTTAAAGGAAAAATTAAGGAACTCAAAATAAAAATATAACGAGTAACAAAGTAAGGTAACGATGATTTTGTAATAAACAGATGAGTTACCTTTTTTATTTTTGCTAAAAATAATCAGCTATTTATAAATGGGAATAAAGTTCGAAGGTTTTAAGTCTATATAAAAAACAACCTCTTAAATAAAAGGTTGTTTTTCTTGTCGGGGCGCCGGGATTCGAACCCGGAGTCCCTTGGTCCCAAACCAAGTGCGTTAGCCGTTACGCTACGCCCCGTATTAGCTTCTTAGGTTTTTAGCTTTTTAGCTTCTTAGAATTCAGCTCTTTAGCTTTATTAAAGACAAGCTTTGAATTATGAATTTAGAATATTTTACATTTCACTATTCAATAATACAGTAAAAATAAAAAAAGTCAATCTCAATTAAATTACCGAATTGTTATATTGTCAAAAAATCTAATATTTACTTAGACGAAGCGGGAACAGAAGAGTATAAAAAAATAAGCCTGGGATTAAGAAATCTCAGGCG
>JAGLXN010000027.1 GCA_023132875.1 Candidatus Parcubacteria bacterium | reverse complement strand
GGTATATGAACAAAAAAAAATTAATTTTAACTTTTATAATTTTTGTACTTTCTCTTGTTCTTATTATGGCAGGGAGTTATTTTTATATGCAGCATATTATCGAAAAGCCCTATAATATTAAGGATAGCGCGAAGCGCGAATTTATAATTCAAAATGGACAAAGCGTAGAACAAATTGCCGTTAATCTGGAAAATGAAGGATTTATAACAGGTAAAGATTTCTTTAAGATCTATGTATTGAGGGAAAAATTAGCGAGCGGGCTTCAAGCCGGGAGTTATGAGCTATCTCCTTCAATGACAATCGCGCAAATGACAAATCTTTTTATCGGAGGAAAGATAAAAGGTAATGAGGTTTGGGTTGTTATTCCCGAAGGATTATCTAATAAAGAAATAGACAAGAAACTTGCTGAAAATGGTCTTATCAAGGAAAAAGAATTTATAAATTTTGATAATAATATCAAGCAAGTTTTTTTATCCAGATATGAATTTTTATCAGATATGCCTAGCGATACAGGCCTTCAGGGATATTATTTTCCCGATACTTATAAATATTACAATAATTCATCAACAGAAGAAATAGCGGCAAAAATGCTTGATAATTTTGATTTGAAATTGACGGATGATTTAAGGGGGGAAATCAAAAAGCAAAATAAGACTATTTTTGAGGTTATAGTTATTGCAAGCATAATAGAGAAAGAAGCGGGAAATTTTAAAGATATGAAAAAAATATCCAGTGTTTTTCAAAATAGATTGGAAATTGGAAAAGCGCTTGAGTCTGATGCCACAATAAATTATATAACAAATACGGGCAGGGCGCAGTCAACTTATGAAGATTTAAAAGTTGATTCGCCTTATAATACTTATAAATATGTCGGTCTTCCTCCGGGGCCAATCTCAAATCCCGGAATAGAAGCGATTAAATCGGCGATATATCCGGAAAAAACCGATTATTTTTATTTTCTCACGAAAAAAGAAGATGGTGAAGCGGTTTTCAGTAAAACTTATCAAGAGCATTTGAAAAATAAATATAAATATTTAAATTAATTATTAGAATTAATCAATAAAAATATCTTAGTACTATAGACTGTACTATGGCACTAAAATATTTTTAGTAATTAATATTTCAATCTTATGTTCGAAGAAAAAAAATTAAGCAAAAAAAATGTTTTGTTTATAATTGGGAGTAAGAATTTTAGGGATGAGGAATATTTTGTACCTTTTGAGATCTTGCAAAAAGAAGGCGCGATAATTACTACTGCCAGTTCAATAGAGGGCGAGGTAATTGGTGTTGAAGGAGGGGAGGCAAGATCAACACTGGCCTTAAAACAAGTAAATACCAAAGACTTTGACATTATTATTTTTGTTGGCGGCAACGGAGCTAGTGAATATTTTGAAAACGATGATGCTCATAAAATTGCTCAAGAAATGGCAGCAAAGCATAAAGTTTTAGCCGCGATATGCATTGCTCCAGTAATTTTGGCAAAAGCCGGAGTTCTTAGGGGTAAAAAAGCCACGGTGTGGTCAAGCCTTTTAGATAAAAGCGGAGCAAAAGAGCTGAAGGAAGCTGGGTGCAATGTGGAAGACAAAAGGGTTGTTATTGACGGTAAAATTGTTACAGCCGATGGACCGGCGGTAGCCAAAGAATTTGCAGAAGCTATAATTGTCGCTTTTTTAAGTAAAGAAGATGAGGAAGAAAGCTAGTTATAAAGTTAAAAAGTTTATAAAGTAGAAAGTATTAATCGCTAGGGAATTTGACACAATTTTTATTTCATATATAATATTATTATATTTATCCACAGACAGTAGGCGAACAATTAAGGCCTGCCGAGGATGAAGCAGTGTGTTTTCGCATATTTGCTGTTGTCTGTGAGATTGCGGCTTTTTTTATTTTTTAAAGATATATTTATGCCAATTACAAGACAAGAAAAAGAAAAAATTATTCAAGGCCTTAGTGATAAGTTTTTAAAAGCTAAATCTATTGTTTTTTTGGGGTTTCAGGGGCTGACAGTTAAAGAGGATGGTGAATTAAGAAGCAAGCTTAGAAGTGAGAATGTTGACTATAAAGTCGCAAGAAAGACTTTAATAAAAAAAAGCCTTAAGGAAATAAAAATTGAAGGTGTTGATAATATAAATTTAGAAGGCCCGGTTGGCGCGGCTGTTTGTTATGATGACGAGGTAGCTCCGGCAAGACTGGCTAACGAGTACGCTAAAACCAATAAAAAATTAAAACTTCTTGGCGGATATATATCAAGTAAATATTTGGACGCGACAGAAATAAAAGCTCTATCGTTATTGCCGGGAAAGGAACAGTTGAGAGCTCAGCTGGTTGGAACAATAAACGCGCCTGTGTCTGGTTTCGTAAATGTTTTAGCCGGTAATATGCGCGGATTGGTTAATGTTTTAAAAGCGATTGAAGGTAATAAGAAATAATAATTAATAAATTTTAATTCTAAAAGAAAGGAAAATAATTATGTCAGATGAAAAAAAAGAAGTTGAGGCTGAAGAAAAAAAAGAAGCTGCAACAAAAGCAACAGAGGATAAAAAAGAAGTAGAAGTTCCTAAAAAGTTTAAGGATCTGGTAAAACAAATTGAAGAACTTAGCGTTCTTGAGCTTTCAGAGCTTGTAAAAATTCTTGAAGAAAAATTTGGGGTTTCAGCTGCGGCTCCTGCTATGATGGCTGCAATGCCGCAAGCCGGCGCAGAAGCCGGCGCAGAAGCGGAAGAAAAATCAGACTTTGATGTAGAGCTTGTCGCGGCTGGAGACGCGAAAATCGCTATTATCAAAATTGTAAGAGAGGTAACAGGAAAAGGGCTTAAAGACGCAAAAGATATTGTTGACGCGGCTCCTAGAGTTATTAAAGAAAAGGCTCCGAAAGCTGAAGCTGAAGAATTGAAAAAGAAGCTGGAAGATGCTGGCGCGACTGTGAATTTGAAGTAAATTATTTATATTTCAAAAAAAACAGGGGATTGATTCTCCTGTTTTTTTATTTACCGCTAAGGAATATGAGCATTTCAGGAGTCCGACTCCGAAGCTTCGGAGTCTGACTCCTGAAATGCGTGAAACTTAACTTATTTACAAAACTAAAATCAATTTTCTATTTCAATCACAACTTCAAGAACTTTATCTCCGCTTAATATGTGCATCTTTTCTTCTTTTTCGTCTACAATAATATTTTTCAAATTACTAAATTCATTACTGATATATTGTCCAGCCAATTTCCCGCTTATTTTATCAAAAAGTACAACCCTGTTTTTATCTGAGTCTATGACGTAGAGATATTCAAATCCCGGTTTGGTATAAATTTTTGCTGAACTGGAGATCGGATCACTTGGGATTTCTATTGAAAATGATTGTTTAATTTCCGCTTTTGCCCTGTTAAACTTATCAATTAATCCATTCGAGTTTAATAAATATATTGATCCATCTATTGCCATTGAAGTTGCATTTTTTATATTGCGAATAAAATTATCTTCAAACCATCCTTCTCCTTTATCAAAACCATTTGTTGATCTTTTATATTTATAAATTTGGTTTGAGCTTGAATCCAATAAATATATAAAATTACCATAAGAATCAATGTCTTTTATATCAGATATGTTTCCCAAAAACTCTATGTCCGCGCTAGAAAAAGCTTTCTTGCCAATATTAAATATTCCTATTTTGTCGGAGTCTGTTATGAACATAACCTCTTCAGTCCTTTTCATCAAAGTTGAGAGGCTGTTAAAATTTATATTGTTTCCAGCTTCAATTTTAAGATCGTCTAAATTTTTCTCAGTGAAGTTTATCTTATTAAGAGCTTTATTCTCTAAATCGAACACATAATATTTTCCATTATCTTCAAATATTTTTTCTGGATTTTTAACATTTTCTATCTGGCTGAAATCAATTGCTACTGCCGAATTTTCTATCCTGTTTACGAGGTCAATTATATCCAATTGTTTCTGAATTTCTTCCAGTAGTGCAGCAATTTTATCAAATAGATCTTTGTAATTTTCCCTGTTATCTAATGAAAAATCTCTTGTGTTTATTATATTTCTGGCTTCAATTAAAGACTTTCTTGCTTCCGGCTGATTGCCGATTGAATCTATTTCCGCTTTTTTTACTTTTCCTTCGGCTTGAATTAATAAGTCGGCATAAGTATTAAACTTTTCATTTTCACTGTCTTTATAATTTTTGAATATTAACCCTCCCGCAAGGATAAGCGCAATAGATATAAACGCGGCTAATATCAATTTTTTCCTGTTTTGTGATAATTTTACTTGTTGAGGAAATTCATCTCCTGGTTCTGATTTTTTTGAAAAAACACTTTTTAGTTTTAAAGCTGAATTCTTGGCGAATTTAAAAGCCGGAAATATAATTTTATTTTTTGTTATTATGAAAATTTTCTTTAACTTTTCCAGTAAATACTCAACTTTGGTTCCAGATTTTTCATCAAGTGAATCCATAAAATCATCAGCTTCATTTTCTTTGTCTTTATTTTCAACTTCAACCTTTTTTTCATCTTGATAATTTTCTTTAGATAAATTTAGCGCTTCTTTTATTTCTTCTTTCCCCCCTTCTCTCGTTTTTATATCGTCTGGCAGCTCTTCTTCTTTTTCATATTTATTTATAATATCCTCAAGGCTAAGTTTTTCTTCATTCCTTGATGTTTCTGGCTCGGTTTTTTCTACTGGTTGTGGAACTTCTTCTTTATCTTTTTTGCCTAAAATTGACGGATTTTCAAGCCTTTCTTGTAAAACAGGGATAGCTTCTTCTTTTTTAACATTTTCTATTTGTGGTTTTATTTCAATATGAGGAAGTTTTTCTTCTTTTTCTTCCTCAATTTTCATAAGCAATAATCCCATTGTTCTAATATCATCTTCTTTTTCAATGGAATCTTGGATAATTTCCGCCAGCTCTTCAATGTTTAAAGAGGAGGCTAACTGTTTTAATTTATCCATTGAAAATACGTTAAAAAGTTCAGGAGTCGCGAATAGAACAAGGTCGCCGTTTTCTAATTCTCCATTGGCAATATTGGTAAATGTTTTGAATGGGTGAGGCTTTTCTTCATTGGTTATATTTTTTCCTATATCGGTAATTTGTCCGTCTCTAATGAGTACGGTTTTAATTTTTCCTGCCTGGCTTAAATGAAGCTCGCCGTTTTTATACGCGCAGTATGTCATGTTCAAATTTCCAATCCAGTCTACATTGCCTTGCTCCGCAAGATCAGAAAGTGTTGAATTTATTTTATGCAAGCTTGCCTCCAAGCCCTCCATCGTTGATTTTTTTGAATTGGAATAAAATTCTTTTTTGGCAATTGAAGCAAGAAGATTTATAAGATAGGAAGAATTTTCTGAAAAATTTACAATTTCTCCGACAATATATAAATTTCCCAGCGATTGTTCTTCAATATTCTCAGGCTCATAAACAAAGATATCGCAGAAAGATTTCCCTTCTTCATTTGAAAAGACTATTTCTTTTAAATTTACTTTTATTTTTTTATTCAAACTTGCCATTTTTTATTTTATTATAAATAATAATTATGTGTTTTAACTTTTATATTATAGTACTTTTTGTTATTTTAGGCAAATTGCATTTATTTATTTTATTTAGATTATTTCATGTATGGATTTAACATGTTTTTACCGTTAAACTCATTTATATGTTATAATAATAATGATGTTTAAATAATATATATAGTTTTAAGTAATTATGAGTTTTGAGATAGAGAATCATAGTAATAAAGTTGAAATACCAGATTCAGTTCTGCATTGTTTTAATGAAATAAATATGGCTATAACAGAAGATTATATTTCATCTGAAGGAGAGGTTGAATCGTGTACTGGAATAGCAGTTAAAATTGCTCAAAAGTTATTAGCAGAAGGAAAAAAGCCTTTTATTATGGAAGTGGCCGAGTTTGTTAACGAAGATAGTGGAGCTGTGGAGGAGTCCTTGTTTCCATTAAAATATGAAGATAAAGAAGTTAGCTGGGGTACGCATATAGTTTGTTGTTGTGACGAATTGGTCTTTGATCCAATTTTAGAAAAACCTGTATCGATCAATGACTACACTAGAAATGCTTTTGGAAAGGATATTGAAATGCGAGTAGTAGTTTCTGAAGAAAAAATAAAAGATTTTGTAAAATATAGAATATAATTTTTATAGAATAATAGAAAGTATTAAATCGGAATTATATTACCGTAGATCTTAAATATGAAAATTTTAGTTATCCACAAGCAAGCATTGACAGTTTTAATTTTTTATTCTAAATTACATTTACAAAAATAACAAAAAGGGGCAGTGGTCTAGCTAGGTATGACGCACCGGTTACACGGTTGAGGTCGGGAGTTCAATTCTCCTCTGTCCCATTTTAAAATCAAAAAACAAAGCGCCGAGGTGACTTAGTGGTCAATAGTGTCGGGCTGTTAACCCGATGCTGATAATAATAATTATTATTGGCACGAGAGTTCGAATCTCTCCCTCGGCGTTAAATCTAATAAAAATAATAAAGCAAAACAAAGAGGGCATGTAGTTTAGCTAGGAGGAGCAGCCTCCTTACAAGGGGAAGGTCCGGCGTTCAAATCGCCGCATACCCATTTATCTTTGCTCACGATCCACACAATGATGGGTCTTTTTTTGTATAAAATCAAATTTATGGTATAACGTTAATAATTAATGGAACAATTGGAAAAAATTACCAGTCTTTAAATAAATGTTAAAATGTTAGTATGTTAAAATGTTAAAATGACTATCGCTTGTCATAATAATTCAAAAGTTGTATAATAAAAATACAGTAGAATTTAATTTATTGTTAAAGGATTTAAATATGAGCATTCTAGGAGTCTGACTCCGAAGCTTCGGGGTCAGACTCCTAAAATGCGTGAAGCTTAAACTATTATTTCAAAAATATCATATGTCTGAAATTTTAGAAAAACTATTTCATTCAAAGGCTGAAGTTAAACTTCTGCGCCTTTTTTTGAACAATCCGAATGAAGAGTGTATGGTTTCCGAAGCCGCTAAAAGATCAAAAGTAAATACTGCTACAGCGCGAAAAGAAATTAACAATCTGGCAAAAATCAAATTTTTAACTCAGCGTAAAAAATCAGGTAAAACATATTACTGCGCCAATCAAAATTTTGTTTTTTATGATGAATTAAAAAAGTTGATCTTTAAAGCAAGCCCTACTTCAGCTGACAAGCTTGCGTCTTCGGCAATGAAACTTGGGCAGATAAGATTCGTGTTGGTTTCTGGAGTTTTTCTAAATTCCGAAAAAAGTAAAATTGATATTTTAATTGTTGGCGAGCATGTAAATAAAAGCAAGCTAAAAAGTTTTTTGTCTAATATTGAAGCGGAAGTTGGCAAGGGAATTAATTATGTCTGTATGAGTACGGACGAGTTTCGGTATAGAAAAGGCATGTTTGATAAATTTATAATAAATATTTTTGAAAGTCCGCATAAAATTTTAATAGACAGAATGAAAAAAGATATATAAATAGGATTTATGCGTTTTTTGTCATTCTGAACTTGTTTCAGAATGACAGATTTTTGTAGACGAGTTAAAGCAAATGCGTTTTAGACTTGATTTGGAATAATTTGACATAATTTGGATTTTAAGTTTAACAAATGAGTGTTTTTTCAAAGATATTTAGAAGAAATAAGTTTAGCGATAATTATTTTATTTCTCTTGATATTGGTTCGGAAATCGTAAAAGCTTTAGTTTTGCGCGCTGATAAGAAAAAGGAAAAAGTTTTTATTATAGGTGTTGGCCAGGAGCGCCAGAAGGAGTCAAATATGCAAGGAGGCAATATAAGCGATGTTGCCAGCGTTATTTTTACTTGCAAGAAAGCGATAGACAGTGCCGCCGCGATGGCAAAAATAAGACCCGCTAAAGTAATTATTGGGATGGATGCGGAATTTATAAAAACCATGACGGTGAAAGTTAATTATATTAGAAATAATTCCAGGTCTAAAATAGACGCGAAAGAGATGAGAGATATTGTTTGCAAGGTGAGGCTTGATTCATTTGCCAAAGTCAAAAAAAGAATGTCAAAAGAAGGAATATGTAGCGCGGATATCAAGATTGCAAGCGCTGTTGTAGCGGACATATGTATTGATGGATACGGGGTAATGAGTTTGGTTGGTTTTAGGGGCAATGAAATAGAGTTGAAAATATTCAATTCTATTTTGTCTGATAAAAACTTTGAAACGATTAAAAATATTGCAAAAAAATTGAGTTTAGACGTGATTGACATAATAGCCGAACCTTACGCGATTGCAATGTCAATGGGAATTAAAGAAATTATTAAATTTAACGCGATTCTCATTGATATTGGAGGTAAAACAACTAGTATAACCGTTATAAGTGAAGGGAGTGTTAGAAAAGTTAAGACATTTGATATTGGAGGAAGAACATTTACTAAAAGCTTGGCAGATGAACTTAATTTAGAATTTTCTGAAGCCGAGAAGCTAAAAATAGATTATTCAAGCAAACAAATTCAAAAAGAATCTTCCAGTAAAATTAAAAAAGTACTTGACCGCGATCTCAGTATTATGTTTACGGGTATAGAATTGTCTTTAGGAGAGTTTTTTGATTCTAATTTATTACCTTCTCAAATTTTACTTTACGGAGGAGCAAGCCAGCTTTTAAATATAAACGAAATAACAGATAAATTGTTTTTGAAAAAAAAGCTGCCATTTCTTCTGAAAATGAAATTGAGTTTCATAAATGCCAGTGATATCGTTAATGTTATTGATAAAACGGGAGCGGCCAGCAGTTTTCAATATATAAATTCTATCAGTCTTGCCAATTTTGCGCTTGATCTAGTAATGGAGGAAGATTTATCTAATAAGATGTTAAGGAATATTATTAAAAATAAGTCTTAAAGGTATAAGGTTAGTATGAAATTGATATGCCTATTTTGAATTTTTATTGTTTTACAAATGTTTTTATTGTCAAATTGCTAAACTGTCAAATTGCCAAAGACAAGTAAAATGTGTGACAATTTAACAATTTGACATTATATTGATTCTTATTTTTACTATCAGTAAAATTGAAATTTAAGCAATCTTACTTTTATTACCAGCCTTAACCGTTAAATCCTAAATACTAATAAATATGGAGAATAACAATCAAAACAAAGTCTATATAAAAAAAGACGAAGAAATTCCATCTATCATTAGCAGAATTAAAAAGCATAAAGAAAAAGAGATAATATTAGTGGTGCCTCATAACGCGTTAATTTTAAACAATGTATTAAATCTCAAGATACTTAAAAAAGAAGCAGAAAGCCTGAATAAAAATATTTCAGTGATAACAGCTAATGGCAACAATGAGACAGAAAGTGAAAACGTTAAAATAAAAATTGATACTGCCGGACGCGAAAAAAAGAATTTTGTCAGTTCTATTGTAAAAGCCGATGATTTTTCAAAGTTTAAAAAAGGCGTGGATACTGACGCTTCTTTTAAAAAAAGCGATGATGCCAGCGCGCGCTCTTCTTTTGAAAATAAAACTAACTCTGACTTGTTAAATAATAGCAATAATGCCAAAACAGGTTATGAAAAAAAAATTAAAATGTTCGATATAGTGAAAAAAGTAAATAATCTAAACGAGATTGGCAACAAAGACTACGAGCCTGATGCTGAAAAAATAAAAAATAAAAAGGCAGGCAGTTATCAGGAGAGCTTTAAAGATAGCGGTGATGATGTTAAATTTCAAATGGAAGAAAAAATAACGAAGCCTATAATAAAAGCAAGCAAGAAAACAGTGACTATTCTTCCGTCGCTAAGCTCAAAAATAGTCGCATTATTTATTTTTATAAGTTTTGTCGCGGTGTTGCTGGCAGTGGCATTTATACTTCCTAAAGCAGATATAAATATAGTTTTAAAAAAGGAAATCGCGGCGTATGATTTTGAATTTATAGCTCATAGGTCTTTGAGCAAGATTGATGCTGTCAATAATAAAATTCCATTAGAAAAGATAGAAATTACAAGCGAAGAATCTGGAAATTATCCGGCTACCGGAAAAAAACATGTGCAAGAAAAGGCCAGCGGAGAGATCACGGTTTTTAATGAATATTCTTCTAGTCCTCAGAGAATAGTTGCTACCACAAGGTTTTTGTCAAAAAATGACGGCAAGCTTTTTAGAATTAAAGAGGCTATGACAATTCCCGGATTTTCAAGGGTGGAGGGAGTTGATGTTCCGGGACAAGTTACAATAAAAGTTTATGCTGATAAGCCTGGAGAGGAATATAATATTGGACCTGATTCTTTTCATTTGCCAAAACTACAGGAGATAGGGTCGCCTAAATATGCGTCAATCTATGCTAGATCAATTAAGTCAATGTCTGGCGGGATGGATAAAGAGGTTACGTATTTTTCTCAGAGTGATTATATAACCGCTGAGGAGAAGCTTGTAAAATCAGCTAAGGAAAAAAATGAAAAAGATTTTTTAAACAAAATTTCTGAAAAAGTTTTACTATTAGAAAATACAAAAAAAGAAGAGAAATTAGAAATTAGCACTGACGTTGAGGTTGGAAATATTGTTGATAGTTTTCAAATGAGCGTTAAAGCGGAAGCCAGCGCTTTTTTAATATCAAGAGCTGATTTAGATGAAATAATAAATAAAAAAATTAATTCAAGATTAGATACAAATAAGAAACTTCTAGACAATAGCAGAAACTACGAAATTGGCGAAGCTGCGATAAATGAAGACGAAAGAATAGCAATACCAATTCATATTAACCAAGGCTTAATTATAAAAATTGATATTGATAAGTTAAAAAAAGATATAGCGGGTAAAAGCGAAGCAGAGCTCAAAAGTTATTTTAGTAATATGAGCGGAGTGAAATCTACAGATATCAGTCTCTGGCCTTTTTGGGTAAGAAATATTCCTTCGTCATATGAGAAAATAAATATAACTATTGACATAAATAATTCTGTATAGTAAACTAGCTAAGTGAGGGATTAATAACTTTGAATTACAAAACTCTTATTGATTTGTTCATTTAGTGTGAATATTGGTTTTATCGGTGTTTCCCATAATGAACACTAATAAAACCAATATTCACACGAAGATAACTAAAAATAGAATTTTGTAGCCTAATATAATTATTTAAAGTTTTATAAGAAATAATTTAAGAAATTGTCAAAAATAGACCAGCTAGCTGGCGCTAGTTGTTGTTTTATTTGCTGGTTTAACTTATATATAATAGATTAAATATTTATGAAAGAAATAGTACAGGTAGAAGGAGTCGTCATAGAAACGCTTCCTGGGACAAAATTTAAAGTTAAAATTGATGAAGGTCATGAGTTGTTGGCCCATATTTCAGGTAAAATGAGAATGAATTATATAAAAATATTACCGGGGGATAATGTTATTATTGAAATGAGTCCTTATGATTTAACGAAGGGAAGGATTGTCAGAAGGGGGTAATTTATTGTAACTGATTGTAACTCGTAGCAATTAATTGTTGTTTACTAATTATAACCAATTACTATTAGTTACAATAAATTACAATCAGTTACAATAAATTACTTTTAATTTTATAAATACAAAAAATGAAAGTTAGAGCTTCGATAAAAAAGTTTTGCGATAAGTGTAAAATAGTAAGGCGTAAAAGAAGAATCTACGTTACTTGTGAAAACCCAAAACATAAACAGAGGCAGGGATAATATAGGTGTAGGGTCTAAGTGTTTGTTTATGTTCTTTTTATGTTTTATGTTTTTAGTGTATAAATCAACAGTATTCAGTATTGAGTATTGAGCATTGAGTATTAAGATAAATATAATATACTAAATACCAAATACTAAATACTAAATACCAAACATATGCCAAGAATTTTAGGAGTTAATATTCCAGAAGAAAAAAGAATAGAGTTTGCCCTTACTTATTTAAAAGGTATAGGCGTTTTTTCAAGTCGGAAAATTTTAAAAGATGCTGGTATTAGTGTTGACAAAAGAGCAAAAGACATTACTTCTGAGGAAGTTGGCAAAATTCAAAAAATTATTGAAAAGAATTATAAAACAGAAGGAGAATTAAAAAGAATTGTTATGATGAATATAAAAAGATTAAAAGAAATAGGATGTTATAGGGGGACGCGGCATGCAAAAGGCTTGCCAACCAGAGGACAAAGAACAAAGACTAATAATAGGACTGTAAGAGGAAATATAAGAAGAACGGCCGGGAGTGGAAGGGCAAAACTTGAAAAGACATAAAATTTAGAATTTTGAATCTTGAATTTTGAATAATGATTCAAGACTTACAAAGACTAAAAAATAAAGTTGAAAGGTATTCTAAATTCTAAATTCAATATTCTAATTAAAAAACATGGGAAAAAGAAGAATAATAACAATTGGAAGTAAAGAAAAAGGAAGTTCAAAGGCTTTGAAAGCGGGAGCGCCTAAAAAAATCAAAAGAAAAAATATAACCAAAGGCCAAATGCATATTAAGTCAACTTATAATAATACAATTGTGACGCTAACAGATTTAAATGGCAATGCAATTGCCTGGTCAAGCGCCGGACTTTTGGGTTTTAAGGGGGCTAAAAAAGCAACACCTTATGCTGCAACTACTATTGTCGGCTCTTTACTGGAGAAAACGAAAAAAATAGGATTGAAGGAGGTTGAAGTGTATGTGAAAGGTATCGGGAGCGGGAGAGAATCCGCGGTTCGAGCTATTGCTGCTAATAACATTGAAATTATTTCTATAACTGATACAACTTCAATTCCTCATAATGGGTGCAGGCCTCCCAAACCAAGAAGAGTGTAGTGATAGAATTTGGAATATAGAATTTAGAATAATGTTTAAAAATTAAAAATTTAATCATTATTTAGAAATTATAAAATTAAAAATTTTAAAATATGGCTAGAGATTTAAGTCCAAAATGTAAAAAATGCAGAAGAGAAGGAAAGAAACTCTTTTTAAAAGGAGATCGTTGTTTTAGTATAAAATGTGCTATGATAAAAAGGCCTTATGCTCCTGGACAGCACGGACAAGCAAGGAGAATGGGTTTGTCTGAATATGGCATTCAGCTTAGAGAGAAGCAAAAAGTCAAAAGAACTTATGGTATTTTAGAAAAGCAGTTTAGAAAATATTATGAAATGGCTAGTCGTATGAAAGGCAATACCGGAGTTTTACTGTCGACTCTTCTTGAAAGAAGATTGGATAATGTTGTTTATCGTCTTGGCTTAGCTAGTTCTAGGGGCCACGCTAGACAGTTTGTCAATCACGGACATTTTTTATTAAACGGGAAAAAAGTAGATATAGCATCCTATCTTGTTAAAGAAGGAGATATTATATCACTAAAAAAAGTTAAAGGAAATTACTTTGAAGAATTAAAAAAGGTAATAAAAAATCATCAAGCTCCTTCTTGGATGTCTTTAGACGCGCAAAAAGTTCAAGGCAAAATTATTTCTAGTCCAGTATTAAATGAAATTGACACCAATGCCGATATCCATTTGATTATTGAGTATTATTCTAAATCATAAATATATTAAATATACATAAATTATAAAACTCCTATTAATTCGTTCATTTAGCGTGAATATTAGTTTAAATTAGTGTTTACTATAAAAGACACTAGTAAAACTAATATTTACACAAAGATAACTAAAAATAGAATTTCGTAATTCAAGAGAATATAATAATTTAATAAAATAAAACAAACAAAAATATGCAAAAAATAACACTACCAGAAAAACCAATAATAATAAAACAAGGGAAAAATTTTGCAGTTTTTGAAATAAGAGCTTGTTATCCCGGTTATGGATCAACCATAGGAAATGCTTTACGCAGAGTTTTACTTTCTAGCTTGATTGGATCTGCAATAACATCAGTTAGAATAGCCAATGTAACCCATGAATTTTCTACAATTCCAGGAGTGACTGAAGATGTAGTTGAAATAATCCTTAATCTAAAAAAAATAAAGTTTAAAATGCATACTAACGAGCCGGTGAAACTTAGCTTAAAGACAAGCAAAGAAGGCAAGGTAAAAGCTTCAGATATAAAGGCAAATAGCGATGTAGAAATAGCTAATAAAGATTCTTATATAGCAACTATAACTGATAAAAATACTAAGTTAAATATGGAGATAAAAGTAGAAAAAGGCGTTGGTTATATGCCGATTGAACAGCAAAGCGAAGATAAGCTTGAGATAGGCAATATAGCAATAGACGCAATATTTACTCCGATAGAAAAGATAACTTATCACATAGAAAATATGCGTGTTGGAAAAATGACAAATTATGATAAATTGATTTTTGAAATAAAAACTGATGGGAGCATAACTCCAGAAGAAGCTTTTAAGGAGGCGACAAGATTACTCGTTGAGCACTTTAATTTATTTAAAGAAGTAATTGACAGGAAAACAAAAGAAGAGGAAAAAAAGATGGAAATAGAAGAGAAGGAATTATTAAAAGAAAACAAAACAGTGGAAAAAGAGATTGAAAAAAAAGAAAAAAAAGAAAAAGATCAGCAACAGAAAGAAAACAGTGAGGAAATTTTAAAGACACTTGTTGAAGATATCAGCCTGTCTTCTCGAATATCAAAGATTTTAACTGAAAACAAAATAAAAACTATTAGCAAAATGATTAAAAAATCCGAAGACGATCTAAAGGAATTGCCTGGAATGGGAGATAGGGGAATTAAGGAAATTAAAAAAGCTTTAGGAAAATTCGGACTAACTTTGAAGAAATAATTATAACGAATTTGAATATCAGCATTTCAGGAGCTTAGCTCCGAA
>JAGLXN010000026.1 GCA_023132875.1 Candidatus Parcubacteria bacterium | reverse complement strand
CGGAGCTAAGCTCCTGAAATGCGCGGAGATTAATTTAATATGCATCCATGAAACATAAGTCAAAAGGAAGACAGTTCAAGAGGAATAAGTCGCAAAAGAAAGCCTTGTTAAAGCATTTGGCGGAGGCGCTTGTTTTACATGAGAAAATTACAACAACAACCGCCAAGGCAAAGGAACTTTCTCCTTATATTGAAAAATTAATAACCAAAGCAAAAAATCAAAATCTTTCTTCGGCGAAAGCGATTCACGATAAATTGGCTGACGAAGCGGCAAAGAAAATAATTAATGATTTGGCAAAAAAATATAAAAGTAGGAATGGCGGATACACAAGAGTTATAAAAATCGGAGAAAGAAAAGGGGATATTGCCGAAATGTCGGTAATAGAGTTTGTTTAACTCTATTGCTATTTTATATTTTTTTACTTAAATAATTCCCCGCGGGAACTGGTTTGCAACTAGTTTCATGTTCCCCTTTTGAGGGGGGGCAGGACGCGAAGCGGATGGTGTGTGTTAGAAATTTTAGTTTATTTGCTTGTTTGGGTTTTTGTTGATTATTCAAGTCTAGCGTAAAATTGGAAACATTTGGAATGGGTTATAAACTTGCTTCCGAGATAGCGTGTAAAAGTAAAGTTGTTTATAACAATACAACAATAGAGCAATATAACAATTTAGTATAATAATTTTTATGTCAAAAGAAAAAAATGATAAAATAAAAAAACCAACTCAAAGAAAATGGCATATTTTTGACGCGTCCGAAGAAAGTTTTGGCAGAATGGCATCAAAGATCTCAATTTTGCTTAGAGGGAAGAACAAGGCAAGTTATATGCCTCACATTGATGGCGGAGATTATGTTGTTGTTGTTAATACTGATAATTTGAAATATACAGGAAATAAAAACGAGGGGAAAATTTATTATAGCCATAGCTGGTATCCGGGAGGATTGAAGCAAATTACTTTAGGGGACCAGATTAAAAAAGATTCAAGAATGGTCATAAAAAAAGCGGTTTATGGAATGTTGCCCAAAAATAAATTAAGAGATCAGATGATAAAGAGACTGATAATATATAAAAATGAAGATTATTTAGAGAAAGATAAATTTAAATAAATTGCTAAATTGTTATGCATAACGCGACAATGAGCTATAAGAGCAATTTAATAATTTAACAATTTAATAATTTAACAATTTACATAATTTATGAGTGAAGACAATAAAAAAATCGGCAAGTACTTTTACGCGACAGGAAGAAGAAAATCTGCAGTTGCTAAAGTCAGGCTTTACCAAGACGCCAAAGAAAAGGAAATATTAATAAATGAAAAAAATTATAAAGGATATTTTGCGAACAATAATGTTCTTATTGAAAAAGTTTATTCCCCGGTAAAGCTTCTTAATCTTGAAAATAAGTTTAAAATTTCAGTAAAAGTCAATGGTGGCGGTCCAAACGGGCAAGCTGAGGCAATAAGGCTTGGCATAGCAAGAGCTTTATTGGTTTTGGATGAAAAATATAAAAAGGAGTTAAGAGCTTCAAGCTATCTTACGAGAGATCCAAGGAAGGTTGAAAGAAAAAAGCCGGGATTAAAAAAAGCAAGAAGGGCTCCGCAATGGAAGAAAAGATAGTTAATTATGCAACAAGTCTATTATTTCAAATACAAAAACCATTTTGCATAAAAATGGTTTTTGTTTTTTCAGTGCGTGAAAGTTGTGATTTATGTTAATGGGATTGATTATAATAAAAAAATGATTCTTTAAAATTAAAGTGAGTTTTAACCCAATCAACATAGTTGATGATTTGTGCAGTAAGGTGCTATTGCCATTTTAAGGGCATGTTAAAATGTTTAGATGTTAAAATGTTAAAATGAGTTGGTCATTATTGACCAAAATCATATAAAAGCTATAATGAAAGTAGGTGTAAAAATTTTAATATTTAATTGTTAATTTTAAGAGACATAGGTTTAGTAATATAGAACAAATAAAAAATTCATAATTCATAATTCATAATTCACCCTCATGACAAGCGGCCAGCGAGAGATAAAAAAAGCGATTATTATTTCAATAGTTCTGTTTATTGTAATCATCACTCATTATTTAATGTTTCCAAAAATTACAGAACCATGTTTCAATGGAGTTTTAGATATTGGTGAAGAAAAAGTTGATTGTGGAGGAATTTGTGCTAAAGAATGTCCTCCTCCTTCAGCACCCCCAAATATTGATGAGATTGGAATTGAATGGGTTAAATTTATAAAGGATGATGAAAACAGCTATGATTTAGTCGCAAAAATTGTAAATAGTAATTCCTCGTGGGGCATTTCTTCGGCAGATTATAGATTTGTAGTTTATGGTTATAATGGTGAAATAATAAAAACAGGAAAAAATGAAACTTATATAATGCCAAGGGGATTTTTAAAGGAGGAAGGAATAAAATATATAATTGAAGATGATTTTAAACCGAATTTTAATGTTAAAAAAGTTGGCATTGAGCTGTTTAATTATGTTTGGAAAGAAATAAAAGATTCGCGGGATCTTCCTGATTTCAGTACAAAGGTTATAGACATTAAAGATAAAAAGGACGGGTATATTACAGATGAGCCGGAATTTTATTATGTATTTGGAGTGACTAAAAATGCTTCCAAATACAGTTTTTACAGAGTTGATATTGATGTTATTATATATAATGCAAATGATGAGCCAATTGCTGTTGGAAAAACAAACCAATGGACTGTGTCTGGCGGAGGAGGCTGGGAATTCAAAATTTTTTGGAATAAACCATTCTTAAGTGATATTGATTATATTGATTATGAGGCCCAAACGAATGTTTTTGATTCGGCAAATTTCATGAAAGATTTTGGAACTGGAGAGAAATATATGATTCCGAGGTAGGAATTAGCATTGAGTATTGAGTATTTAGTATTCAGCTCAATACCAAATACCAAATACTAAATACTTAATACTTTTTTGTAATGAATTTTAACCCGATTAGTAAAATAGATAAAACATTATTTATTGCTATTGTCATCTTAATTTCTATAGGTCTAATAATAATTTTTAGCACATCTTACAGTTCCGCCGGAACAGACTTTCTGAATTTTAAAAAGCAGCTTGTTTTTTCGATAGCCGGAATTGTTTTAATGTTTGGCGCAAGTTCTTTTGATTACAGAGCGTTGAAAAATTACACAGGCATTTTTTATATTTCCGCCTGTTTTATTTTGTTTGCAGTTTTGTTTTTTGGATCACCGGTTAGAGGTACGTCTAGCTGGTTCAATTTTGGTTCTTTTAACTTTCAGCCTGCTGAGTTTGTAAAAATAGCTGTTATAATTATAATGGCAAAATATCTTGCCAAGGAAAATAATTTATTTAATGATCTTAAAAAAATAATAGTTTCCGGAACATATATGCTCTTACCCGTCTTGCTTATTATTTTTCAGCCTGATTTTGGCAGTGCTTTGGTCGTAATGTTTATTTGGTTTGCCATGCTTTTTATAGCTGGAATAAATAAAAGATATATAATTTTAATTTTATTTACTGGATTGCTATTATTTACAGCGAGCTGGTCGTATGTTCTGGAAGACTATCAAAAAGATAGAATCATAACTTTTGTTAATCCGCAATCAGATCCGCATGGCGCCGGTTACAATGTTATTCAATCAATAATAGCAATAGGCTCAGGAGAAATTTGGGGCAAGGGATTGGGCTATGGTTCGCAGAGCCAATTGAACTTTCTTCCTGAAAAACACACAGATTTTATTTTTGCTGTTATTGCCGAGGAAATGGGTTTTATAGGTGTCTTGCTCGTGCTTGGGCTTTTTGGAATTATTTTTTATCGTCTTTTTGAAATTGTCCGTGAATCACAAAATAATTTTGGAAAACTGCTGGTTCTGGGAACTGCGCTTATGCTTATGTTTCATGTTATTATAAATGCCGGAATGAATATGGGTATTATGCCTGTAACCGGAATTCCTCTTCCTTTCATAAGCTATGGCGGAAGCTCGCTTGTGAGTTTTTTGATTATGATGGGATTGGTTCAGAGCATTTATATAAAAGGGAGAGGATACAAAATCGAAAAGGAGGAATAA
>JAGLXN010000025.1 GCA_023132875.1 Candidatus Parcubacteria bacterium | reverse complement strand
TCTTGTTTCTTCAATTGTTCCTTTTCCTTTTTGCTTTGTATCTCTGCAATGCTCATGCATCCCTACTACCCCAATATCACGCAATATCATCGTTGCCATTTTTTCACTTATTATCATATTTTCAAGGTCCATTCTTCTTTCCTCCTTATTTGATATTCTTTTATCTAATGTTAATTGTGAATTAAATTTATATTTTGTCAAGGAAAATAAATAAAGGAATTCTCAAACAAAAATAAATCAATTTTTCCCGTTGGATTATATCCCACGGGATTTTTTATTAAGTGAAATAAAAAAACTCTCCCAAAAAATCAGGAGAGTACCCAGTTAATATTGTTATTATAAATCACCAGGTTTACATATATCTCTGACAAAACCATTCCTTACTTTTATTATGTGGCCAGGAAATATCAGTGGCCATAATCTTGCAGGTATTTTTTCTGCTGGAATTACATAATTCCTCATTGGTTGTCCATAATAAGCCGGTTCCAAAAATAAATGCACTGATTTGGCTACATCCAACATAGCATTCATAGCATTTTGAAGGTCAAATTCACTTATATCTTCAAAATATGTGTGGCTGCTTATGCCTTTTCGCGTTTCTATAATTGGAGAACTTTTTATATAGTAATCTCCATCTTTTAGCTTTGCTGCTACTTTTTTGTCTTTACTTCCCATAAGTTCAACCATTCCGATAGCTACGAGAGAGAAGCTAAGACATCCTAATACTCCAAACATCAAAAGCATTATCACTTCCTCTTTTATGGCAAAATATGTTATTCCCATAACAAATGGCATCAGATAGCCTACAAAAATCTTATTATAACTCTCCATGTTTTCACCTTCCTCCTCAAATTGTTCATTAGCAATTTATGTATACTATTTTAAGCATAATGCTAATAAAACATCATAATCTATATAACAAAAAATGTCAAGCTTGGTTTAATAAAAAAGCATATCCAACGAATTGAATATGCATATTTTTTGATTCAGTTTTTATTTATATATTCCTCCACTAATTCTGGATATGTAAGAATTTCTTGTCTTATACTTCTTGTTATAAATCCTTCCTTGATATAAATATCAAGGATTTCTTCAAGAGTGAAAAGAAAATGTACTTCAATACCCAATTCACGTAATAATTTAACCCCTCCTTGTTGGCGATTTATAAGAACAACACAATCAGTCACTATCAGATCATTGCCCCTGACAGCTTCAATTCCTTCTATTTTTGTGTGTCCAGCGCTTACAAGATCATCAATAACAAGAACAATTTCTCCTTCGTTGTATTCTCCAATAATATGAGGTAAGATTATTCTTTTACCCTCTGATTCTCCTTTTTCAAGAAAAATTAGATCATCACTTCGACCAGCCGTTTCAGCAAAAGTTTTTGCAAGAGGATCACCAGCTTTTGGAAGTCCTACAATCCTGTCAAATTTAATTTCTCTTTCTTTAACAAGCTCATTGAACAACCGTCCGATACAAGAAAGAATTTCATCACTCAGATCCCTGAAATTAAAATAGGAAGGCGAATTTGGAGCGCCTGGATGCTCATCATGAAACTTAAATTTAAATCCATCTTCATTTCCCGGCCCCTTGAGTTTTATATGCCCATTTTCAAAAAGCATTATCGCCAATCTTTCCTTGTTCATTATAATATCCTTTACTGCCAAATATATCACCCTTTTTGTTTTGATAATTTTTAAAGATCGTTTCTGTCCTCTATTTTTTTGTAATTTATTTAAAGATAACAAGACTTCATTATAATGTCAATCTTATAAATATATATTTATTAAACTGCAATTAAATTATAAAAAAAATGAGTAGAATTTTTTTCTGCTCATTTGCTGAAATATCAGCTGATTATTCCACTTACCCTATCATTATTCCATTTTCTTGGATCTTTGAGATAGTTTCTGATGCTTTGTTCCTCTTCTGAAGTTATATATCCATATTCCAAACCAACTTTAAGATGAATATCTATGTCAGTTATGGAAATTAACCTAACTCCAAATTTTTCTCTGAGAAATTCTTCTCCTCCTTGTTTTCTATCAAAGACCACAACCACCGCAATTACTTTGGCGCCGGCGTTTCTTATGTTAGTAATAAAAGGTTCTTTAGATTTTCCATTAGTTATTAGATCTTCAAAAAGAACAATTCTATCTCCTGGAAGTATTCCTCCTTCCACGCTATTGCCAGTTCCGTGCTCTTTTATTACTTTTCGTGCTATGCCAGTTCCTTTTGCTAGGTCTTTTGCAACCCATGAAGCGCCTGGAATTCCTCTTGCTTCTCCACCAACGACAACGTCTACTTCATCTAAAACCATTTGAAGCTCAATTTGAACAAAAGAACTTATTAGATTCATAAACGCAGGCCAGGTAAATTCAGATGCACCATCTATATATATGGGAGATATTGCTCCACTCGTTAATGTAAAATAAGGAGATTTGTTCATTACTTGAAAAGCTCCTGGAGTTTCCCAAATTATAAGAGAAGTGGCTTCTGCTGCAATTTTTCTGAATGGATTTTTAAACGCAACAGCGTTTGCGATTTCGCGGCTGAATTCACTCATAACCTGATTTTTAATCTGGTCATCGATTCTTGTATCTGTGGAAAGCATAATTCCATAAGCCTGCTTATCCTCATGAAGTTTAAAAACATCCTCTTTTAGTTCAGGAATTAATTTTCTCATTCTAATGTTCATTTTCGAAGCAATGACCATAAGTCTTCTTCTTTGGAAATATGTAAGTTTCTCTCTGATTATTTCACGCATTCATATCACCTCTTTGGAAAAAATTTAGTGGCTGAGATAAACTCAGCCGGTCATATTGGTCTTTTCAATCTCTTCCAGGATCTTTTGTACTGCATCACTTGGTGTTCCTATCTCGCTTGGAGGAGAACAAACGGGACTTCCAATCACTAACATTGCGGCTCCATTTTCTATGGCCATAGTCGGTGTTGTAATTCGTACTTGTCCTTTTTTAGCTGCCCATTCCGGTCTGATTGCTGGAATAATTTTATCAAGAACATCAAGTTCAGGGAATTTTCCAAGGAACTCAAGCTCCAATCCAGAACAAACAAGCTTCTTTCCTCCTGCAAGAACAACATTCCTTGCATACTGAAGAACTTTCGCTCTTACTGGAGCACCAAGATCAAGATAAGCATCCTCTTCAATTCTATCCGTAAGAACTGTTACACCAATTATCTCAATTTGTTCTCCTCCAGACTGTATCGCTTTCCTTATCATCGGAACTCCACCGTCGCCTGCCATTACAGTGATTAAATCAACATTAGCAGCTCTATACGGTGTTATTCTGTCAAAGACTGTATTTTGAACATCACTAAATTTCTGGTCTGCCCAAAACAAAGGTGCTACTTTCTTAAGTTCAGCAACAAGATCAACTAATGGGAATCCAGTTACTAGGCATATATCAAGAAGACTATTTGCCTTAAAACCTAAAATATTTCCTTTACCAATCTGATCTGCAGTATCAATGGCCTCTTCGGGAGATGTAAAGCCATCAAGCGCTACCATTATCATATCTTCTGGTCGTTTATTCATTTCATCTTTCACCATCCTAAATTTATTTCAAGAGAATTCCGTCTCTTATCGTTATTTCTTCTTACCACAAGGGCAATTACCTTTTCCATCACAGCCAGCGCAATGAACTTCTTCAAAAAGAACATGCAACTGATCAAAGCCTGAGGTTTCTTCGCTTGTTTCGCCTGTATCTGCCATATTTTATCACTTTCTTTTATATTTGTATTTTCAAAGATCAAACTCTTTTTGAGCTTTTTTGTTTTTGCCCTCCAAATCCAATCTTAAATAAAAAATAGCAGGAATTATTCCTGCTGTCAACTGAAATTAATTTCTTTTGTTTCAATTATCTCGTTAGTGCTTTTATTAAGCACGACATAAAGTAAAATTATTTCTTTAATTTGAGGATAATTTTCCTTTATTATGGTTCCCGCCGCTTTTAGACTTTTTGTGTGATCATATTTTTCTTTATTGCTATCACTATATTTCGGCCAAAATCCGCAATCACTATGATCAACAATAACAACCCTGCTGCTTCCATGAAAAAGATATGCCTTAAAATCAATATAGAAAGAAGAATTCTTTACCTCAAAATTTAATCTTTCTTTCCCATTCTCTACTTCAAAAAAGGAAACTGTTCTTGATCCTCCGGCTGTTGTCAAGATATCAGGTTTGCAAAATCCGAACTTATCTCTAATATGCAATATAATATCTATGGCAACTCTACAATCCCCGCAAGTTATAACTATAGCATCTGATTTTATTTTTATCCTCTCCTGTTTATTTTTATATTTGCAATATTATTATTCTACTTATAAAAAAATAACAGCAAATACTGATATTGTCAACAAACAAATTTTACAAAACAAAACACAGAATAAATCCCGTGTCTTGTTTATTTGCAGGAGCTGAAGGAATCGAACCTACACTATCGGTTTTGGAGACCGACGTTCTACCGTTAAACTAAGCTCCCATGGATTTTTATTTTGTAATATCTATAAATTTACACGATAATATGTTTATATGGTAATACTGTCCTAAATTTTCCTGTCATCCTGAACTTGTTTCAATATCTTTTATATGACGGGGTTTGACCTCTGCCATTTAACACTAACCTTTTGTATGCAATGTAGGCTATGTTAGATTATTTATGGGTCATGTTCAGCGTAATATGCAATAGATTCTGAAACAAGTTCAGAATGACAAATTAGTGAATTTAAAATATTATTACTATATAATTTCAATAAAAAAATCAAAAATAAAAACCCAAAACATAAAATTACAAACTCCAAACAATGTCCAAAAATTAAAAGCTTAAAATATCACCAGGTTTTGAATTTAATATTTTGAATTTGAAATTTATTTGATATTTATAATTTTGGATTTTGGATTTGTCCTAATATCATAAAACCGATTTTGTAAATTCATTATGAACTATCAAGCGCAATATGCTGACAGATAAAACAAAGCTATTTTCCTTTCATTTCCACATGCTCTGTGTGTTTTTTGCAAAAACGGCAATGTTTTTTCAGGGCAATTTTTTCTTTTATCGTCTTTTTATTCTTTGTAGAGTGATAGTTAATTTGTTTACACTCCTTACATCGCAATTTTATCAGACTATCTTGTGACATAGTATATCAAGTTAAAAGTTAATTAAATATATAAACAACAATATCTATTCTTTACTGTAGCATAGACAAATTATTTTATCAAGAGCATAATTGATTACCTTGCTCTTTCTTCAAGCGTATATACAATATCAGATTTTCCATTTTTTTCTTCTCTAATTTGAATTGTCAAATCCAAATTTCCTTTTTCTAAAACAAGAAATCTTTCTTTTTCTTTAGTCCTTATTTCCCACCCCTCTCTATTCTTTTTTCTAAAATAATATTCCTTGACAGCTTGCGGAGAGTCGAAAGTATTAAATGTCCAGTTCTTTGATCCGCTTTTTGAGATTGAGGGAATCCACATTGAAACTTTTGCGTTTTCATAAGGCCTTACATAGACAGAAAGTTCGCTTGGAGCGCGATATTCGCGCCACAGGATATAACTTACAACTGTAAGCAAAAACAAGCACAGGAAGAAAAACGCTTGCGCGTGATGGCGATTAAAAAAGAGAAACTCATCTTTGGAACTAAATCCCAAATAATGAGTCAGGATCACGCATACCAGAATAACTATAAACAAAACAAATGTGATTGTGCTAAAAATCATTAGTATATTATTTATTTATTTATTTATCTCCTGCTTTCTTTCTAATTATTTTTATTCCACCTCACCTTCCATAATTCCATACCCTTAACATCAGACGTATTTTCCTCCCTATGCTATTTTTTAGCATTAAAAATTGCCACTATTAGCAACAAAATAATTTTACATAAAAAATTAAAAAATGTCTAATTTCAGGAAAATGAACTAGCTCTTGACAAGAAATTAACTATATGCTAGAGTTTATTTAGCATAAGTCATTAATGCTTATACAAGCAAGCGGGGATGGAACAAAATTTCATCACAATTACCAAAGACAACAAACCTCCAAAAAAACCTCGCTTGCCCCCCTCTTTCTCATTTTACTTGATCTATTACCGCTTTAGGCGGTTTTTTTGTGTAAAATTAAATGTAACAGTAATTTTTTATTTTTCACAAACACCGTCAGCCCATAATCCTTTTTTGGCTTCTCTCGCGTCTTTCTCTGCCTGTTTAAATTCGTCTTGATATTTATATGGCAAATCATAAGTATATTCGTAAGCATAGCCTTCGCTAATCATCATTTTATTGAAATTTGTTCCATCCTCTAAAAAAATATATCGCAATAATCGTCCGTATTTATCTCTTTCACTGACGATATTATCCGCTTCCAGCCTAATGTTTTTACCGCTTAATATTTCCTTAGCCTTATTTGAGGCTTCTATCCCAAAACACTCCACCGGTCTGCGAGGATCCACAGTTTCCGGAGTATTAATTCCTATAAGCCGCACAGTTTCTATTTTATTGTCTATTCTGATAATAATAGTATCACCATCTATCACTCTGACAATTTTATGCAATTCGTTATTTTGAGAATTATAAAATTTTATTTTATCAACAAATGAAAAATCATCCAAAGAACTATTTAAACAATAAATAAAACCGGTAATAGATAAGCCAGCAATAATGATAATGATAGCGATAAAAATTTTATTCATAATTATTATATTCGTTGTTATTTATAAATTATCACAAAACCTCCGCAAAATCAATAAAATATCGCAATATTAATTGCGATATTTTTCTATTGAGCCGTTGTCCTGAACTTAATTCTAGAGACCTACATTATTACGGAGCCGTTGTCCCGATTTGTATCGGGAGACCTATATCATTATTACGGAGCCGTTGCGCGGACTCGAACCGCGGACCTACTCCTTACCATGGAGTTGCTCTACCAACTGAGCTACAACGGC
>JAGLXN010000024.1 GCA_023132875.1 Candidatus Parcubacteria bacterium | reverse complement strand
CTTGAGCCGACTGTCAGATTCGAACTGACGACCTGCTGTTTACAAAACAGCTGCTCTACCACTGAGCTAAGTCGGCGTATTAACTTACAACTAATAACTGATAACAAATAACCTTCCTAAGTTTTTATTATTAAACTGCTATGCTATGCATAACAATAGAACAATTTGTTTTAGATTTAAAATTTAAGTGAACTAAAATAAAAAATCCTATTCCCTTACAATCCTTAATACCTATTTGCTATTCTTTTTATTTTTCTTCTTTTACAATTTTTTTCTCTTCTTTTGCTTTCTTTTTCTCTTCTTTTTTATCTTTCATTCTTTCCATTAGATCAGTAATCTTTTTTTTGGCTTTTGTATAAGTCGGATCTATCTTCGTAATTTGGCGAAAGCAGGAAATCGCGTCTTTGTAATTTTTTCTCCTTGAATATACAATCCCCAGCTTCCAATATGCTTTTATGTTAATCGGATTTTTGAGTATCATCTCTATATATTCTTTTTCTTTGCCTTTCGCGTCTTCCTTTTCTGAAATATTATTAATTATTTTTTTCTGCTTGTCTTTATTAATAATTTCCGCCATTTCATCACTATCTATGTTTTCCGAAAACTCACTTTTTTGCAATTCATTCTTTACAATGCCTGTTTCTTTTCGTAAAAATTTGTCATCTTTTTTTTCTTGAATTCCTGTCCAAAGCTTATCTTTTTCTTTCACCCGGTTTTCTTCAATTTCTCCCTTTTTTACATCTTCGTATTTATCAATATCATCAGCTTTTTCGCTTTTGTCAATTTCAGTTTCCACATGTTTTTCCCTTAATTTGTCTAGAAGAGAAATAATTTTATTGTCAATTTTCAAAAAGCTAATTCTAGTCTTCCGCAAAATTTTTTCAAGCCAAACCCACATTAGATCAACCCTCTTTCTGTATTCTTCCTTACTAACTCTTTTCTTAATTCTGCTGTATAGATAAAAAAATTTTTCTTTTTCTTTCTCGTCTTCTTTTTTTAAAAATAGATTTTCTTCATTTAAATTCTTTACTTTTGGAATATTCCTGCCCAAAATAACAATAATAATTCCTGTTGAAATAATTATAATAATTTGGGGTATTAGATCAAATGTCATACTTTTTATTTTTTATATAATATTATTCTTCATTTGAAATGACAAAACCTCTTAACAAAATTATAACACAGCTCAAGATTTTAACTCGCTAATATGAACCTTTTTTTTATTTTTATCTTTGAATTCAACAATAACTTTGTTTTCCAGTACATCCAATTCTACAATTCTGCCTTCTTTGCCTTCAATCATAAATTTCTCTCCAAGCTTTGGCATTTTTAATAAGTTTTTCCTATACTGTTCAGATTCGAAGCCCAGACAGCATTTAAGTCTTCCGCACAGCCCCGAAAGCCTTTCACTTCCCCTCTGTCCCATCTGCTGTACTTTGGCATCTTCTGTTGTAACACTTTTTAAGTTGCCTGAAAACTTTATACAGCATAGCTCTCTTCCGCATATGCCAAATCCTCCTTTTCCTCTTGCTTCATCTCTTGAACCAATTTGTTGCAGCCTTATAGACCGTTGAAATTTTTTTGAAAGATTTTTTACCAGGTCTCGAAAATCAACTCTTTTCTCGGCAATAAACGAAAAGGTTATCCTCCCTCCATCAAAACTGAAACGCGCATTGACAATTTTCATGGCCAATTTTCTCTCGTTAACCAAATTTCTACAAATTTTGACTGCGTCTTCACTTTTTTTCTTATTTTTTTCTATTGTCTCAAGATCAATTATAGTCGCTTTTCTTGCTATATTCGGAACTTCTTCTTTGCTCTCAATATTTATTTTTTCAACTACCCCGCTTTCTATTCCAGAATCAACATTAACGATAATAATATCCCCTACTGCCAAATCCCAACTCCCGGAATCAAACACAAGCGGATTATCCCAAGGAAGTATTTTCGCGCTTATTTTCATATTTATTTTATTATATCTCAAATCTGATAATTTTTTTAACCTTTATATTTTCTCCCAGCTTTGCAATTTTTTCCGTTATCAATTGTTCAACAGTAAGATCAGGATTTTTCACAAATGACTGAGTTAACAGGCAAACTTCATTAAAATGTTTTTCTATTCTGCCTTTAACTATTTTTTCCGCGATATTTTCCGGCTTATTTTCCTTTTCAACTTCTCCTTTTAATTCTTCTTTCTTGTTTTTCATTTCCTTAGGATCTATTTCATTGTAATCAATATATTTTGGATTAGTAGCCGCGACATGCATTGCGAGATCATGAGCAAGTTCTTTAAATTCTTCATTTCTCGCGACAAAATCAGTTTCACAATTAACCTCAACTAGAACTCCTACTTTTCCATTACTGTGAATATATGAACCGATATATCCCTCAGCCGCGCTTCTGCCGCACTTTTTGTCAGCCACTCTTGATCCGCTTTTTTGCAAAATTTTTATTGCTCCTTCAATATCGCCAGAGCTTTCTTCAAGCGCCTTCTTGCACTGCATCATGCTCGCACCCGTACGATCTCTTAAATTCTTTACTTCTTGAGCTGTAATCATATATTTATGTTAACATTTAGACATATAAACATTTAAACTTTAAATTATAAAATTTTTTAAACCTGTCATCCTGAACTTGCCGTGCCCGCCGGCAGGCAGGTTTCAGAATCTTTATTGATTTTCGCATAGCATTATTCAACGCATAACATAAAAGATTCTGAAATAAATTCAGAATGACAAATTTATTTATTTTTTACACATTCTTGATTTGCTTTTTAGCTTCGATTATCATATCAGCGACAATATTTGCCATTAATTTAATTGCTCCGACAGCGTCATCATTAGAAGGAATTGGATAATTAACTAATGTAGGATCAACATTAGTATCTACAACAGCAATTACTGGAATTTTTTTTGAATTAGACTCGGTAACTGCCGTTAGATCTTCCTTTATATCCATGATAAAAACGGCTTCTGGAAGCTTTTTCATAATTTTAATACCGCCAAACTTCCGTTCAAGCCTTTTGATCTCTCTGTCTATTTCCAATCTTTCTTTTTTGTTATATTTCTTTTCCAGTTCTCCGCTTTCTTTTTCTGATACCATTTTTTCAAGTCTCTTTATACTGCTTGCGATTTTTTCAAAATTTGTAAATGTTCCGCCGAGCCATCTCTCTGTAACATAAGGCATGTTGCACTTTTCCGCCGCTTCTTTGATAGTTTTTCTTGCTTGCTTTTTTGTACCTACAAAAAGGATAATCCCGCCCTTAGACGTTATATCTCTCACAAATTCAAGAGCCTCGTTTAATTTTACCATAGTCTTATTTAAATCTATGATACTTATACCATTTCTTATCGTATAAATATATTGACTCATTTCTGGATGCCTTTTGGATTTTTTATGGCCAAAATGGACTCCTACTTTAAGCATGCTCATCATGCTAATTTCTTCATTTTTTTTACTTTCCATTATTTTTTACCTTTCTTTTCCGACATATATTGATTTAAATATGAAATCGCTTACAATCTATATTTAAACAAAGCTATTCACCTTTCTAATATCTCTGGATTACGAAATTCTATTTTTAGTTATCTTCGTGTAAATATTCCTGCCTGTCGGCAGACAGGAGTTTTATTAGTGTTTCTTATAATAAACGCTAATTGAACTAATATTCACGCTAAACAAACGAATTATAAAAGTTTTGTAATTCAAAGTAATATGCCGGTTTTGCCAAAAATTTGACAAATTTAATAAATTAAAAATGTTAAAAGCTTAATAACCTTAATACTAAAACAGTATATCATAAGAATAAAATATAGCAAGAGATTGGATAAAAAAGTCTTAAATAAGTAAAAAAAATTTGCCAAAATTAAAAGTTTCTGTTAGACTTTATTTGTATTTAATAATGGTTTTTTAATTTTATTTTTATTATAATAAACATGAAAAAGAAGATACACCCGAAATACAATGAATGCAGTGTAAAATGCGTTTGTGGCAATGCTTTTATAACGAAATCAACCTTAACTGAGATAAATATTGAGGTTTGTGGCGCTTGCCATCCTGTATACACGGGAAAACAAAAAATCGTAGATTCCACGGGAAGAGTTGAAAGATTCCAGAAAATGATCAATAAAAAAGGGTCAAAGGTCATAAGGTCAAAAGCAGAAAAAAGAGCTAAAAAATCAGAGAAAAAAATTGAAGCTAAAAGCAAGATTGAAAACAATGTAGAAAAGAAAAACAAAAAATAGCCTGCTTATAATAAATGCCCCTATTTAGCTTGTATTTTACTTAAAGTAAAATTTTAAGCCAAAGCGGGGCTATTTATAAATTATACTTCACGCATTTTAGAAGCTGAACTTCCAATTGGGAGTTCAGCTTCTAAAATGCTGGATTAAAATTCTTTAGCGATAAATCATATGAAAAACAATCTGGAAAAAATAAAAAAAGAATATGAAGAGATCACAAGAGAACTCAGTAAAGCTGGCGTTGTTTCTGATGTAAAAAAATTCAAAAATTTAAACAAAAAGCAAAACAAACTTAAGGAAATTATAGACAAATATGAGCAATTTTTAATAATAGAGAAAACTATAAAAGAAAATAGCGAGATGATAAAAAAAGAGGATGATAAGGAATTAATATTAATGGCTACTGAAGAAAACGAGAAATTAGCAGAAAAAAGGGGAAAGCTAGGAAAAGAAATTCAGCTTCTTATAATTCCAAGAGATTCGAGAGACGAAAAAGATGTATTAATGGAAGTTAGAGCCGGCGCGGGAGGAGACGAGGCAGGGCTTTTTGCTTCTGAGCTATTCAGAATGTACGCGAAATTTGCCGAAAATAATAATTGGGAAACAATCATTTTGAGCTTAAGCAGAACGCCGATTGGCGGATTTAAAGAAATTATTTTTGAGATCAACGGACAGGATGTATATTCAAAAATAAAATATGAAAGCGGAGTCCATCGAGTGCAAAGAGTGCCTGAAACCGAAAAACAAGGACGAGTGCACACTTCAACTGCGACTGTCGCGGTTCTGCCCCAAGCAGAAGAAACCGATATAAAAATTAAAAATGAGGATATAAGAATTGACATTTTCCGCTCGTCAGGCCCGGGAGGGCAAAGCGTTAATACGACAGATTCCGCTGTTCGAATAACGCACATTCCAACTGGAGTAACAGTTTCCTGCCAGGATGAAAAATCGCAGCTAAAGAATAAGAACAAAGCCATGCAAATTCTGCGATCAAGGCTTCTTGCTATTGAAGAAGAAAAAAAAGCGAAAGAAGAATCTGGCGCGAGAAAAAGCCAGATTGGCACAGGAGACAGAAGTGAAAAAATTAGAACATATAATTTCCCTCAAGACAGGATTACCGACCACAGAATTAAAAAAAGCTGGCATGAAATTGAAAGCATTCTTGAGGGAAATATTGATGATATAATTAATTCCCTACAGCAAGCAGATCAGGAGAAAAAACAAGAAAAGAACGAATAAAAAATTAGAACTCCTTTACTTTAACTCATCACTTTAAAGAAGTGTCATTCTGAACTTGTTTCAGAATCTTTTTAACGATAGGTTTTGTTTGTTGTTTATATCGTTAAAATTAGTTGTAGCAGAAAATAGACTCTGAAATAAATTCAGAATAACAAAAACGAGAAAGTTTTGATACTCTTAAAACGAGTATTTTTTATCCACAATCTAAGGGTTGACAGGTTTTAAAAAGTATGCTAAGATGTTTTGTTGGATTGAGCATGTTCTTTACCCGCTTAGAAAAAGGAAAAAGCGCGGGTCGCCAAACCAACCTAAAGACTAGAAACCTTTCCTGCCCTATGACATGGTGCTGGTTAAGGAGAGCCTAAGGAAGGCGCCGAGGTTTCACAAGAAGGATTGCTAGTAGAAAAAAAGCTCTATGCATGGGAAAAGGTACCAACCCAATGGGCAAAAAATCCACAGCGAGGCTACAAGGCTTCAGCAAAGATGTGGACTAGCAATCTTTCCCTCAAATTCTTCTATTTTTTTATGAAGCCGAAAGGCTGTTTTTTTATGCGTTAATACTTACAAATCAAAAAACATTAAGTATTCAAATATTTATTATTAAACCCTGCTTCAACAATTCCCAAAAAGCCAAGAAGCTAATCTGATCTCTAAGAAGCTAAAAAGCTACAACCTAAGAAGCTAGCTTACGAATTAATCCCAACAATTAAATACCCCGCAACTATTAAGAAGATCTGAATAACAAGGGTGTTGAAAGCAAGAAAATAGGACGCGAGTTTTTCTTTGTTGTATAATATATAGCCAAGAATTGAATTGGAAAAAAGCAGAATTAATCCTATAAAAGCAATCAAATAAATTTTTTCATAATTGCCCAAACAGTCTACCCCAAATATCAGATTATAATGCAAAATTATCGGGTAATCGCTTTCTTTTTTATTTTGAAAAAAATAGATCCAAAGAGATATATTCAGCAACAAGCTCAAAGCGGTTAAATTCACGATCAGTTTGTCTTTCCAGAATGAATTTGAAAAAAATAATTTAATTCCGCTCAGCAAAAATTTTAGAAAAATAAAAATTCTTCTTATAATAACTTTTATTAACTTTTCTTTTTCTTCTGGCATTTATTTTAATCAGGTTAATTGCAGATAAAAAGCGGATCATTTTGGAATGACAATAGTGCTTTATAAACTCAAATCAATAATATTATTATATATCCCGCTATAGAAAAGAATGCTATCATGGGAAGGGCTGGAATTGCTCTTTTTTCTTTTTGAGCTACAAAAATTATATGATCAGCAATAAGTCCGATAATCGCTCCTAAAATTATAGCAATAGAAAACTTAATTCCATCAGTAAAAGCGGAGGCTGCGAAAAACAAGGGTAAAGCTATATCCCCCGTTCCAAGAAAAATAAATTCGCTTCTGTTTTCATCTTTAATAACACTAAACTTGTTTTTCCATAAAGAAAAGCTTTTTGGAATTACAAGCGCAAGCACAGCTCCTTTTTCTGCCATGCCTTTAAAAAGTTTTACCATATGACGGGTTTTATAGACGGCTATAATATCATAAACAGAAAGCAGGATTAATATAAAAATAGCAAAAATTGGCTTTACGCTAGCTCCTAGACTAGCGGCAATACCCGAAACTCCAATTATTATAATGATATTCTGCGTCCAGATTCGCGGATGCATAAATCGAAAAATAACAAGCAGAACAGATGCTAGGAATGCATATAATTTAGAAAGAAAAAGTCCAAAAAGGCCCTGAGCGCCAAAAATTATCGCTCCGGAAAAAAGAAATTTAAATAGAAATTTGCCTTTGAATTTTTTCAAAAACAACAGCATCAATGAAGTAGCGATAAAAAATGAAAGAAGAAATTGGAATATATCAATTTCAGCTGGCTTATAAAAAGGTTTTAATCCTAAAGAATCAGGTTCTGGCACTGGCTGTGGCGGAATATAAACAGATTTAACTGGTTCTGAGGTATAAGCCACTTCTCCAGTCATCATACTGTTTACCACTAGAATAGACAGTATTGAAGTCAATAAAAAAGCGGCGATTATTTGAACTAAAAAATTCAGTTTTAAATTTCTTTTATTTTTCATTATTGTGAAAATCACATAAGACTCCAGTCAGAAAACTGGAGCCAATGGAGACTATTCCAGAACTGCTTTAATTCTTCTTACGCCTGCGCTTGAAGACTGTTCTTTTTTAATTCTGAATTTTCCTAATTCAGAAGTATTTTTCACATGCGGACCGCCGCAAATTTCTTTTGAAAAAGTCTGTCCTGAACTTGTCGAAGGGCCGATAGTGTAAACCTTTACTTTATTGCCATATTTTGCTTCAAATACGCCCATCGCGCCAGCTTTCTTTGCCTCTTCCAGACTCATTTCATCACAGCTTACTGAAAGCTTTTTTTGTATCTGCTCGTTTACCAAATCCTCAACTTTCTGTTTTTCTTCATCAGACAATTTGTCTGGATGAGAATAATCAAACCTTAATCTTTCGGCAGTAATATTGCTTCCTTTTTGATATACATGCTCGCCCAAAATTCTTCTCAATGATTCCAATAATAAATGTGCCACTGTATGCAATCTAACTGTCTCTTCGCCAGTGTCCGCCAATCCGCCTTTAAATTTTCCAGCCGAAGCGGTGCGAGAAAGTTGTTGGTGCTTTTTTAGTTCTTCATTAAATCCTTCCTCGTCAATTTCTAAACCTTTTTCTTTAGCCAACTCTTTTGTCATCTCAATTGGAAAGCCATAAGATTGATACAAATTAAACACCTCGCCTTTTTCGATAATTCTTAATTCTTGATTCTTAATTCTTAATTCAATCCTTTTAAATTCTTTAATTCCTCTTTCCAATGTCCTTTCAAATTTCTCCTCCTCTTTCTTAATCTCCTCTAAAATCTTATCTTTATTTTTTTCAAGCTCAGGATAAAATTCTTTGTAAATATCTATGACTGTTTCCGCAAGCGGTAATAAAAATCCATTTGGCATCTTCAATAAATTTCCATGCCTGATTGCCCGTCTCAATAATCTTCGCAAAACATATCCCCTATCTAAATTGGACGGCGTAATTCCATCAGAAATTATAAACACAGCCGCTCTAATATGGTCAGCAACAATTCTACAACTCATAGTTTTTATACTGTCATTCTGAGCCGAAGACGAAAGAATCCCGGAATTAGATCCATCGCGCGTAGTTACGGGATTGCTTCGGGCTTCGCCCTCGCAATAACAGTGTGATAAAGTTTTGACTTGAGCGACGATAGGAGCGAGCACATCCGTTTCATAAACATTGTCAAATCCGTTTAAAATCGCTAGAGTTCTCTCTACTCCCATTCCAGTATCAATATTTTTTTGCTTTAGCGATTTATACTTCCCGTCAGCAGTCTTAAAGTATTCCATAAAAACATTATTCCAGATTTCAACATATCTTCCGCAAGGACAGCCCGGCTTACAGTCTTTTTTGTTGGGACATTTTTCAAAATTTACCGGCTTTTTCAAATCAATAAAAATTTCCGTATCAGGTCCGCAAGGCCCTGTTTCTCCGGCTGGTCCCCACCAATTATCTTCTTTTGGAAGCGGAAAAATTCTCGCGCTTTCATTGTTTCCTTTTTCCTTATTATAAACTTTTCCTTCTATTCCAGATTTTTCAAAACACTTTTTCCAAATCTTGATAGCTTTTTCATCTTTAGGAGAATCACTATCACCTTCAAAAACCGTAACCTTTATTCTTTCCGGATCAATCGCAAGCCATTTTTTATCTGTCAAAAATTCCCAGCTCCAACAGATTGAATCTTTTTTAAAATAATCTCCCAGCGACCAATTTCCAAGCATTTCAAAAAAAGTATTATGCGTGCTGTCTCCTACATCTTCTATATCTCCAGTTCTAATGCATTTTTGAACATTAACAAGGCGCGCTCCAAGCGGATGTTCTTCGCTTAAAAGATATGGCACTAAAGGATGCATTCCCGCAGTCGTGAAAAGCACGCTTGGATCGTTTTCCGGCACAAGTGAAGCGGAAGGAATTTCTTTGTGTCCCTTCTCTTTGAAAAATTCTATATATTTTTTACGCAATTCTTTGGAAATCATAAATTAGTATTTAATATTAAGTATTTAGTATTTAGCTCAATTTACTACTATTATAACTTAAATAAATAAAAAAATAAAGGCGATACCTTTATTTTTTAATACTTGATACTCAATACTAAATACTTAATACTGTTTTATCTTTCCTCGCTATGCTCCATTTTAATAAAGGCGGGGTTACGAGAGTGGTAAGAATTACCATGATAACAATCGCGCCAAAAAGCGAATCATTGATAACGCCAAGCTCTTTTCCGACTCCCGCAAAAATTAAGCCGACCTCTCCTCTTGAGATCATTCCGATTCCAACTATTAATTTACTTGCTTGAGGACATTTAACTCCTAACCCGCATAACTGCTTTCCAATAATAGAAGCCATTGTTATGCCAAGAGCGATTATAATAATTTTTGGATCAAGAAAGGCGTCAAGTTTGACTTGAATACCCATCAAAACAAAAAATATAGGAACAAAGATACAATAAAGAGGCTTTACTAAAACTTCAATATGATGCTCTCTTTTATTTTTAAAAGACACGTCATCTAAAACAAGCCCTACCGCAAAAACTCCGACAATCATAGCGAGATCCATTAAGTCTGCCATATAAGACGTCACAAATAAAAAAGGATTATTCAATTAATCCCGTT
>JAGLXN010000023.1 GCA_023132875.1 Candidatus Parcubacteria bacterium | reverse complement strand
AACGCGAGATAAGATACGGAAATTATTCTAACTGAAGGATCTCTTTTCACATCTCCGAAAGAATAGAGCTGTTCTGTATAAATATTATTTATTCCAGTCTTTTCTCTAATTTCACGCTTCGCGCACTCATTAACACTTTCATAAACTCTAATTCTCCCGCCAGGTAATGCTAACTCTCCTTTAAACGGCTTATATTTCATTTTGATTAAAAGAGCGTTTAATTCCCCATTTATTATGGCAAAAATTACCAGATCAACTGCTGCCGCTGAATATTCATACTTTTCAAACTCCGGTTTTTTTTCCTTTTTTCCCATAGTTTTCCTTGCTTAGTGTTAACTATACACATAGTATCACAAGTAAAAAAAGTGTCAAGGGTAAGTTATCCACAACAAAAGTAAATATATTATAAAATACTAAATAAAAAATCAAGGTATACAACTCATTGAATTGATACCTTGTTGATTTCAAACTTTTGATCTCTTAAACAGTTATTCTTTTTGTATTGGTTTGAGAATCATAACTATTTGATAATTACAATGAGGGTCATGTTCTTGACCAGCATTAATTATATTAAGAGCAATAATTTCCCTTTCCTCTGAACACACCGTCTCAACCATAAAATCTAATGCTTCAAGAAGTTCTCTATCAGCATATTGAGTCATTTCCCTGTAACTTAAAACATTCTCATTCTCAGGAATAGTGACTTGCATATTTCTCCTCTCGTCCATAACCTTATCAAACTTTTGTCCATTCTCTGGATATCCTAATTCTTCTATTGGTATTGACATTTCAACTGCCATGTTCTAATCCTCCTTTATTTATCTTGTGTTATATGATTGACTTCATATTTAATCATAATTAAAAATATTTGTCAAGAGTTCGCATTTAGAATATCATATTAACCGCCCTGTCAGAGTCTCTATTAGGGACTCTGACAAAAACACAAAACAAATCTCGGCGCCAGAGTCCTCTACGAGAGACTCTGGCAGAACATATTTAGAGTATAAATTCAAATTCCTATACATTATAAATTATCATAAAAAAATACCCTACTGAATATTCAGCAGGGTTTTATAAAAATATCTTTTGGTCGCTTTTTGGACCAACCGAAACTATTGATATCGGAACATTCAATCCTTTTTCTGATTGAAGAAAATCAATATATTTCCTGGCTTCAATTGGCAGATCTTCAATTTTCTTTACTTTTGATATATCCTCCTTCCATCCCTGGAATTTTTGAAATTCCATTGGCTTGCAATCAAACAATATTTTTGCAAGTTGTTCATTGACAGGTTTGTTAGGTTTTTTAAATCCAGTTATGCGAATTCTACTTCCGAAATATTCCCATTCAAAGAAATTACTTAATAGCTCCTCGTTTTTTCCTGTATATTCATACGAGGTACAAATTGGTATTTCTTCAATCCTAGATAATCGATCAAGATTTGTCAGGGCTATGGAATCTATGTCTCTATTGATCATAGTTCCATAACGAGCTGTCAACAGATCGAACCATCCTATTCTGAACTTTCCCTGCCACTCATTCGCGCCATTATGATAATCCGGGATTTGCCTGCCCAGCCAATCATTTTCTGTTACGAATGGACCAGCACCATGACGCGTGCTATAAGCACGCAACACTCCAATCTTCTTTATTTCCGATCTTGGCACTCTGCCATTTAGTAGATCTTCTACATTTTTAAATGTCGTTTTGGTTTTTGTAATATAAGGAGTAAATCCATATTTAGGATCAAGCAAAACTCCCTGAGCTCCTTCAAAAATTATATTACTATCGCTCTCTAGCACGCTCTGCTTATCATTTCTTATCTGTACTCCACTCTCTGTCACAAAATTACAATAGAAGGAGACCAAACGCTGAACATAATTTTCTTGTATCAGCTTTTCCAAACGCTTATTTAACTCTGGCATGTTGGGATGTTCTGCAACAAGTTGCTGAGCAAGATCAATCTTAACTCGCCAAAGAAAATCAAGTTTGCGCCAAAGCGTTTCTTTATTAAGCATGTCTTTAGCAATAAGCGCCATTTCACCTAACTGTTTACTATCTTTTACTGCTTGGCCTACTCCGACCCCACAGCTACCATGCCTCGCCTCGCCTCGCGAAATTTCTAACATTTGATTTATAATGCCATGAAATGGAGTAATGATAAAACAGTCTGGATCAATAACAACACGCTTCAATGATTCATTTACGCCCTTTTTTTCTAAAGCGATTGCTTCATTTTTCATTCTAATAGGATCAATCAACATTTTACCAGAAAGAAAAGTTCTCGCCCCAGCAAATGTGCCCGAGCCAAACTGTGAAAAACAATGCTCTATACCTTGTGGAGTTACCACAAAATGCGCCGCTTGCGGTCCGCCATTATAGCGAACTATATGCTCTGCATCATATCGCCAAGTTAAACACTCAGCAATAGTTCCCTTTCCTTCATCACCAAAAGCCAATCCAGCTATAGCAATTTTCTGTGTATTCTCCATAACGCACCTCCAGTTCTAAACATATCTTGTCTATTCCTAATATCCGCAAAAATTACTTATTACACCTCCATAAAGAAATTAAGGGATTGGGCATAAGACCAATCCCAACATATTTGATTTACGAATCTCTATATTTTAGAGTCGTTCTGTTTTTCCTACTCTCTTCTTTCCTCCCTGAATAGATAATGCGTTGGTGTCTATTTTCACTAACTCAGTACCATTTAAACCAGTCAAGGCTTTACCGATTTGCCCAATTCTTTTCTCTGTCTGGCCGCGCTCTTCCATATCAGTCAAATATCCAGCAAGATTAACTGTTTCTCCAGTAACTGCAAATGCACCAAGCATCATGTCAACAACACCATTCGGATCCTCGAGAACAAGAATATTTTCTTCAGGAATTACATTCTTCCATTGAGCTTTGATCAACTCGACGTCATAAGCAGCGTACTCGTCATCACATTCTCCTGTTATGGCCTGCTGTGGATCAAAGTTAAACTCAAAGACCTCTGTATCACTTGCCTCGCGGGAAAGTCTGTCAGGAGTTCTCCCTTCAAAGTGCTTAACTACATCACCAATTTGCACTTCAACGCGGAATTCTGTTCCTTCTTGACTTCCTTCGTGGAAAGCATAGTTCTGGACATAAACACGGTAGTGACCCTCTGGCGCCTTGCCTTTTGGCCATCTGATATTTTCAACAGGCTTAAGTGTCTCGCCCTGAACATTCATATCCACATCCAGATACCCCTCTTCAAGAGTTGGTGGATGATGATTTCTCTTGCAGTGTGAACCATAAAATATATGGTTCCCGCATGGATCTTCTATATGTATATCCAGATCATTGCGGTTATTCCACAAAAGCGACACCCTAATGTCCACACCATGATGCATTCCGCCAGCTTCTGTGACACGCTTTTTGATTTCCGCGTCAATGCCATCCTTTTTTTCTTCCCATTCTTTTTGTGAATATATGAAAAAGACATGGTATTTTTCCTGAAGTTCAGCAAAAATCGCTCTTGAGTCAATATCTTCCGGCAGATCATCGCCAATCCACACTTTTACTTGGTCTCTGGAAACTTTAGGATAAAATCCTTCATCACCTATAAAGAAAAGGTATCCTTTTTCGCCACGCTTATTGGCATCCAAAATCGTGTGACGCGCAGCATAATATGCCATAAGCTCATAAGACTCCTGACCGCTACCGCCGCCGCCCTCTTCCAGCCAAATCTTTGCTATATTCTCATCAAGTTGCTCATCCGACTCAAATTGACCTACCTGAATTGGCGCCTGATCGCCTGAACTTGCATCACCTACCGCCGCAAAACAGATTTCAGGATCAACAATATAACCCTGTATAATGGACTGTCCAATAAGCAGTGGCAGTTTTTTATAGATTATTAAAGCGTGTTTGATTTGCGAGCCTGTAACATCTATTACCAAAAAAATTGGCGTAACATCCGGATGTTCCACACTATCACAGCACTCACGATCTTTGCCTTTAATATTCAAATCTGGATGACATTCGCGCCTTTCTGAATGGCGAGCAGTTTCAGAATCTCCGCCCTGATAATCACTACGATCAAACACTTCAGCCATTGTAGAGCTTGCTCTGTCCTCTACATCGTCCTTGAAAAATCCTCCGCCCATAATTATAGCCTCCTATATATATTCATATTCCTTATTTTTTTTTGCTTCATCTGCTATCACATCCTAAATTCCCGAAACTTTCTCGGACCCCAAAGTCTTTCAATCAGTTTGATTAACTGACTTCGCATTTCCCAAGCATCCTGCGCTCTTTGGATCGGGCTTTCCCGAACAAAGAATTGGATAAATCTCTGCAGTTCTTTATCTACTGAGTTGGGCATAATATTAGTTTTGATGTCTCCACCAAGAACATATATCATACATTTTCCAACAGAATATAAATCCGACGCTGGAATCGGCATTTTTCTTTCTTTTACTTCTGGAGGACTAAAGTCCTTATTAAAAACTTTAAAACCATCTCCAGTCATAGAAGAATTTACAATACCATAGCTCCAATCAATCATACGCATATTATGATCGCGTGGCCGAACCATAAAATGAGACGGATCTACATTACCATGAACAGTACCATTGATATGGACACGTCCCAAAAGACTTAACGAGCGATTTAGCATCCAAACCATATCTTTTTGATCAATCCCATCTTTATATTTCTCACGGACAGAATAAAGATCATATCCATCAAAATAATCTAAGATAAGACCGATCTTACGATCAGTTGTTCTGAATTGGTCAAGCAGAATCGGCAAATGCTTGCTTTGATTACCTGGCTCTGTCTGTAGAATCCTGATAATTTTGGCTTCATTTCTCATTAGATCAGCATCAGATGGATCTTTAATGATCTTCACAATTACATCCTTGTTATTTCCACTATCTGAATAATAACCACCAAAGATAATTGAAAGATCACCTTCAGCAATCGGAGCTAGATCTATGTGATACTCCCTTTGCGATTTCTTAATGATAAATTCCGCATCGGATGCCTCACCATTGACTCTTCTAACTGCCTTTTCCCGAAATACATTCAGAATTTCTAAGGCTTTGCTCGCCATATCAAATTCTTCAGTATTTCCTCGATAATGATCTGGGAAAATGGTTCTAGTCAGCCTTATATAGATCTCTTTGATTCTCTCAAGTTGACTTTCAACATTTCCCGAAGACAATTGTCCGAAAATATCCTCTGGTCTTCTCGCACTTATAAGTTCTCCGTGAATCTTTGCTAATTCTTCATTCAACTTTTTTTCACCTCTTTTGTTGTTTATTTTCCATTTCCTAATTGAAATAACAATGCTTTCTTCTTTTTATGTTTTCATATACTCACCTCAGTTGTCAATGTGCTTTCCTCAGGATAAACGATAAAATCGTTATCCTACTGAAAAATAATTTTGTCTTTTTAAAATTATCTTTCAGCAACTAACGAAAAGTGTCTATTTAATTGTTAAAATAAAATTTGGGCGAAACGGATTCTTTCTGTTCCGCCCTTTTTTGATACTAGATTTCTTTAATACAAACCGTATTTTCTAATTATTTTTATTACCTCCGAATCAACCAAGTCGTCAATTGGTTCGCCATTTTCCATACGGCTTCTGATCAATGTTCCAGAGCCCATGATCTTTTCAAGCTCTATTATCTTTGAGAAAGGTGGCATATCTTTAGATCGCGCTCCATAACCAGGTCTGGTTATGATCAGGAAATTCAGCTTATTCCAAATCTCATAGCCATGATCCCAAGAACGATGGATCTCCGAATCTAAATTATGTCCACCAGCAATAATATCTTCACCGATCACATGCCATATTTTGGAATTAGGAAAAAATTTTTCATAGCGCTTCTGCAAAAGATATGTTGGAGTAAAAACATCATTTTTTAAATCATAGAAATCAATTTCAACTCCAGCAAGATCTGCAAATGCCGCTTCTACCATTTCCGTCCGATATTTGGCAGCAACTATATTTATTGATGATTTGTGCCTGCTTGTACCGCAAGGAATAATAAATACTAGATCTGAATCTTTGTCAAAAATTCCAGCAATTTTACGATGTACTTTGTGCGGAGGATTAAAACTTCCGCCAAAAAGCACAATTCTTTCCGGCGCAATTTCTGATCCCTTTAAACCTTCCACATTTCTCACCTCTTTTTAATATTTGTTTCTGCTTTATTTATCTCCAGCCGAATCTATCCTTGTATTGTTTTAATACCAACATAGCTCTTTTGAAATTTTCCGCTCTGCCGCATAAGCCATCACTCAACATAAACGAGCGATATCCTATGGATTCCAAAAATCGGAAATTGGCCATATCAGACATTGACACGATCTCACTTTCTTCAAGAGAAGTAAGGATTCGCGAAGCTGCAATCGCTTGCGGGTCTTTTTTGATAATAAGCCCCAGAGCTTCAAAAATGACCGTTTTATCTTCTCCAATATTAGTATAGAGGTCATCCATCGCGGCAATAAGAGTGATCTTATCGCAAAATTTTGGATAGATCTCTCTGACAAACTCAAGACCTTTTGGAGATTCAATCTTCGCGCACATTATTGCTTCCGGATCAAGATCGGTTAATTCAGAAATATCGCTCTCCTCCTCTACGAAAGAAAGCATATATTTGTGAAGACCAAGTTCTTTTGCCGCATTAACATATTCCATATCTTCACTTGTAAGATATCCATCTATTTCCAGATTAGAGCCGTGAATATTCACAGCTTGTCCGTCTCCAACTGCTTCACGAGGAATAGGATCTACGAATATTTTATTATCTTTTATCTCCACGATAGTTGACTTATTGCTTCCGCGAAAAATAATGGTTGCGGGCAAATCAACTTTAATATTATGGTTAAGTTCAATATCACCGTAAGTGGGAACAGCCCATTTAGTTATTCGGAGCTGCCGCCCTTTCAGATCAAGCCAGAACTCTTTGTCTCCGATTGCGGCAATTATTCTCTCAAGTGTCTCTTTAGGACTATAAGGAGTTCTTGCTCCAATATTAAACCTTACGCCATCCACTAAAGGATGTCCTGCTACCACAAACATTTGTTCTGTTTGCGGTGGTGGTAATGTTGCCATTATTTTCATATCAATCACCTCTTCTTTTCTCGAAATTATTCACTATTACCATATCTGCCATTTTTTTTTGCGGCTCCACGAATTTTTCTTGGCAAGGATAAATCCTCTTATGAAATGTTGTTTCAATCGCAAGTTCTGAAATTCCATATTTTATGTTTCGCTGTTTCATTCTTTGCAGTTGAATTTCTTTGTCAACATCAATAAAAACCTTTATTGGCCCTGTGTGAATACCTTGAAGAACATCTATAGCATAAAGTCTTTCTGCAATTATTCTCCAGCTGGCCTTCACCAGTTTGCCTGAATTCAATCTTCTTCTGTTCCTCTGTATATCATAATCCGGTTCCATAATATCCTTGCCTTTAATCAAAAGCCGTACATTATTTTGAAACTCACTTATGTGATAAGCGCCCGGCCAGTCAAAGTTTATTCTGCCGAAAGCATCACAAACAGTTGAATCATCTATATCCTTAAAATAACTGTCCATTTTTAGTTGTGAAGTTACTATTCCCATCTCACCAAGAAACTTTTCTACGACCCTATTAGCAAGATAAGTCTTTCCTGAACAGCTTGGTCCAGCGATTTCAACCAGACTTGGTTTTCCGCATATACCAGAAGAAAAAATTTTGAATATAGCATCAAGCCCTTCTTCTATGGAAAAGCAAAGAATCTGATCTCCATTTATCTTTTGCAATATTATTACCCCCTTTTTTTTAATGAACAATCTATAATTTCTAAGACCAAAAGCTATAGGCTCTGGACACTAAAATTTAACAGGTATTATAAAAAATGTCAAGCCATTCTCATTAATGTATGCACCTAGTAATTTGTAATAGTTTTTAATCTGAGTTTTAGTTAGTGTTAACTATACACATAGTATCACTAATAAAAAAAGTGTCAACAGTAAGTTATCCACACCCCGTTTCAAAATTTACAAGGCGATATAGTAATAATAAATGATCCCAAACAATTAAAAACATTTTTTATCAATAAACAGTAATGTAAATTTTGGAACGGGGCACAGGCAATATAAAATATACAAAAATTGTCATCCTGAGCCTGTCGAAGGATGACAAATTAACCATTTCATAATCCAAGAGAATTTATAAATAAAAAAACAGAGGGGTTTTATCCTCTGTCTGATAGACTGTTTATAATTTCTTCCGGATTAAATTTTAGTCCGTAAAGATCATATCCTCCTAATTCACGCAAACCATTAACCCAATGGAAGTCTGATCCGGCGCTCATAAGCAATCCATGCTCTAGCGCTAATCCATGCACTATTTTTGTTTGTGTTTCACTGTATTCAGAATAGAAAACCTCCAGTCCGTCCAGACCTAAAGCCTTAAATTCTTTCACTATTCGCGGCAGAAGCCCTAAATCTTTTTCCAAAGTTTTCGCCGAATGCGCCCAGATAGCCTTTCCTCCCGCTATGTGAATAAGTCTAATAGCTTCTTTGACGGTCATCCTTTCTCTTTTCACAAAACACGGACGATTTTTGCCAAGCCACTTGTCAAAAAATATATCAGCGGATATTGCCTTGTCTTTTACCGCTTCGGCAATTTCCATTCTGGTAATAATTCCATCTTTTTTACCCAAAACAGAATTATCCACATTCCAACCATATTCTTCTAACTTCTTAATGATCTTCACAGCTCTCTCTGCCCGAACTCCTTTGAAATAATCCAATTTATCCAAAAGAACTGGATCCCTATGATCAATTCCAAGACCGAGAATGTGAAAACCTCGTCCATTATATATACAGCTTAATTCAACTCCGGGGAAAAATTGAATGTCAAATTCTCCAGCCGCGGCTATGGCTTCCCCCACTCCATCAACCGTATCATGATCCGTTAAAGCCGCATAATTTATTTTTCGTTTGCAACATTCCCGCATAAGTTCAGCCGGAGATAATTCCCCATCAGAATAACAAGAATGCATATGAAAATCTTTTTTTGTCAATGTGCCTGCCTCCTCTCTTTTATTTTTTTTCACTTTAGTGCTTTTTTGTTTTACTGTCAAGACATTTTTGTGAATTTCTGTCTAAAATATTTTTTACACACATTAAGAGCTTGGACTTTCATTTGTGAGTAAAAATAATAACTGTTTAGATAAGGAGTTATTTGAGCTACTTGGGCCGTAAAACGCCTGCTCGCCACAGGAGGGATATTGGAACGTTTTTAAGAGAAAAATCTTTTCTAAATCTACAAAACAATTTATAAACTTGGAAAAAAAATGGATGCATGCTTTTAAACATACAGAGCCATAATTTTGGGAACGAAGATGATTCCTCCTACAATAACCGCGAAAGTAGCTGCTATTAAAACTCCTGCCGCGGCTTTATCTTTTGAATCTCGTGCCTTTGGGTTTAATTCTTTACAATTCAAATCGACAACATCTTCAATCGCAGAATTTTGTGCTTCTTTTGAAAAAACATTTCCAATCAGAATTAACAATATGCACCATTCAATAGGATTTATTTTGAAAAAGAACCCCATTGCTATTACAATAAATCCTGCAACACAATGAATACACATATTTCTTTCACCGAGCATTAGAAAAACTCCTCTAAAAGCACAATGAAAACTCTCCGGTAAAGTTGTTTCACTTCCATCTGGCTTAATGTTATAACCTCCTTTTTGTTCGATAAGTTTAATAATTATTGAACTTTAAAATATAGCAGATTTTAAGTTGAATGTCAATATGTTTGACCATCAAAAAATTTTCGTAGCTTTTTTGTTATAAAAATAACCCCTTAAATAAAGGGTTATTTTACTAGCTTAGGCTATGGGACAGCCTGTCCGCCTTAGGAGGAATGTTGGAACCTTTTTGCAAAAACTTTGTTGAATTAAAAGGCCTATATTATAAATCAAGAAAATATTGAATTAAAAATTTTGTTTTTAATATTTATAATTGAAAAATTTCCTTCAATTTCTATTGTATTTAAAGGAAGTGTTGTTTTTTCAAGTTGCTTATAAAATCTGTACAATATCTCAAGATAATCTTTCCTCATTACATAATAATCTATACTGGTCTCTGGTTTTATTTTTCTTTTCAAAGATATTTCTGGTAAAATCATCATAAAAAAAATGTGATCTATAAACGGTCTTTTATATTTTCCCGCTAATTGAAGTAGCTCGTCTTTTTCGTTCTTAGAACAATATTTCATTTCGAAATCAGACAACGGCCATACCAATCTATCATAGAATCCTCTATCTAAAATCAAAAAGTCTGTGGAATTTTTTTCCCATTTTTTATATCTTTCTACAAGATTTAAATAAGTTCTTCTGTTAAATTCATAAAAACTATTTTCAACTTCTTCAAATTTAATTTCTTTCTCATTAAAAAGGGTGACAGTTTTCCCTAATCTTTTTAATTCTTCTGTTAATAATCGCACTTGGGTTGATTTGCCTGTGGCAGGCATCCCTGTAAATTCAATTATTTTCCCCATATTTTTAAATTAATAATTTGAGAAATATCCATTTTCTTCATATTACTCTTTTATCTCAAATAATCAAGAAGTCAATACAAAAATTTGCTAAAACAAAAACACACCCTTTAGATGTATTTTTCTTTTGCTCGGGGTCTGGGACGATGTTGGAACCTTTTTTAGTTAAAAAACAAGTAATCCTTGACAAATCTATCTAAATTCTTATACTAAATATAGAATCAGGAGATTAAATTCAATGCAACAAATAAAAGAAGAAATTGAGCGTTTTCCAGAAGTTGAAAAAAGAATTATTGAATTACTGGAAAGCAAAAAAGGGCTAAGTGATTATTCAACTCTTCAAAATCTTCTTCCAAATGTTAGTGACAAAGAATTTTTCATCAGTACTCACTTTCTTATTGAAGATGGAAAAATAAAAGACGGATCTTTGGAGAAAATAAAAACTCTAGTCCAATGGGATAAGAATACACTAGTTGAAGCACCAGCTCTCTCTAGATTAATAATGCTTGTAAAGGAGTAATTTATTAATCTTTTTTTATATTTAAATTAAATATTTATAAAATTTTAATCACCTCTTAAATTGAAAAAATAATTCCTAAAGCAAAGGGTATTTTACTGGCTCGGGCTGTGGGACGATGTTGGAACCTTTTATTGAAAAAATCTTTTCTAAATTTACAAAACAATTTATAAACTTGGAAAAAGGGGAGGTGTATATGTTTTATTATATACATTACTCCAAGACAATTGATTATTTCTACAATTGCCATTTTTTAAAATCGAAGTTTTTATCGACTTCATGTATGATATGTGTCTTTTTGAGACATTCCTCTTGCAATTCAGACGGTAAGGAACCTAGCTGAAAAGCAATAATATCAGCTGAGTCAAACATCACACTCTGTGTCAAAGGACTTTTGAAATCATTTAACTGATGTAGACTAACTTCTCCTAAAATCTTTTCTAATTCTTCGATAGCTTTCTTAGAAAGATTTTTCTTATTCATCCAAAAAATACTTTTCTTACTCATTTTCTCTACCTCTTTCAATATATTAATATCATCTTTAAAGCTAAACATAAAATGTTTAGAACTTTATAACATACATCAAGTTCCAGATTTTGTCAAGTCCTAGTCTTGTCCTAGGCAAAAAAGTTCCAAAGTTTCTTAAAGGTTATAAAAAAACCGCTCAAATAAGCGGATATTTTGTCTGCTCGGGCTGTGGGACGATGTTGGAACCTTTTTTAGTTAAGAAATAAGAGCAGATAGTGAAAAATTATTTCTAAATTTATAATTTATATGCACAAAAAAATAAAGGAGGGTTAGCAGTCAATCTTGAGACTTACTAAACCTTCCTTTTTACCAACTAACAGAGATATAATTCTCTATTGTTGGACAATATGCCCCTGGATCATCTTTGTCTTGACTTCTAATTGAAACCTCAAAGCCCTCACTTTCAAGGTAATCAATCAGTGGAATTACCGATTCCTGAAGAACGTCTCGTATTCCGACCCCACTCTCAAGCAGGATATCAGCTGTGACTTGACCCATTTCGGAATTTGCTCGTTCCTGGGCCTTCTTCCTTATAGAGTCCGTAATGATCAAATGATACTTTTCGCTTAGTACCATTACATTAAAAGTACGGATCCCGGTATGACATCCATCCAATGCAGCTCTTTCTAAAAAAGCTGGGAGATTACGAATAATCCCATCAATATCTGGATTATCCCTTTTTGCATCTTCTTCTGCCTTTGCAATAGAAGCTTCCTCTCTTACCGCTTCCATTCTTATCTCTTCTTCGCCCACTGCTTTCTGAATCTCATCAAATAGTTTCATTTTTTAAATCTCCTTAGTGTCTTTCTCTCTTTCAACAAACGATACAAATGTTTTGTCATCTATTGATGACCGTGCAGTATAACAAATATATATGAATTGTCAACCCCCATACAAGATAAATAATATAATCTCAAAAGATCAAACAAGACATAATAAGTTCCGTCATTCTCTCAGAAAATATAAAATAACCGCCTGTGTAAGCGATTATCTTGAATTTGCTCGGGGACAGGGATTCGAACCCCGATCAACAGGATCAAAACCTGCCGTCCTACCATTAGACGATCCCCGAATATTATATCAGAATTATAAATCTTGAATTACGAATTATGGCATAGCCTAAAAAATATAGCTATTTTCCGTAATTTATAGTTTTGTGATACTTCTTAACACACCCCCGCCCGCTTCGCGTCCACCCCTCTCAAGAGGGGAATATCTTTTGTTATACGTTATACGTTTTGCGTTATACGTTATGCATTAAACAACCTCCCCACCGAACATATCAAGCGCGGAATTGACAAGATCATCGCCTGCTTCTTTTTTGCTTTCTTTTTTTGTAAAATTCATTTCTTCAATTTTATATCCCATCTTCTCGGCTTCATCTTGGGTTATGAATTTCAATAGAATTTTTTCTTTCAGGATCTCTTCTATTACATCTTCAACAATTACTCTGTTTTCAACTCTTTGAAGTTTATCTTTGTGGAAAGAATATTTGACGGATACCAGCACTTCGCCGCCTTTAACATCAATCGGCTGGCAAGTTTTTAAAAATGCCGTAAGGGAATGATTATGAGGCTTTACTTCTTCAAGAATTTCACACCATTCATCTCTTATAGCTTCAAGGCTAATATTGCTTTCATTTATAGTTTTAGTTTTTTCCTTCTCTTCTCTAATATTTTCTACGGATCCTTCTGCTTCAATTTTCTGTTCTATCTTTTTTTCTTTCTTTTCAAGACCAATGCTCTTTTTTACAAAATCACCTGACTGCTTGACTTGCTGGGAAACTTTTTCTGTTATTTTTTTGATCGGCTGGGCGATTTTGTTATTATAATCATTTTTTTTGTCTTCTGTCAATGACTCTTCGTTTTCAATGTTAATCTGGGCAACCGCAAGCTCTAAGGGAAGTTGAGGAATTATCGCTGATTTAACTTCTTCTTTGCTTTTTATAAAAACACGTATAATCTTTACAAGATGCGAAATTGAAGATTTTTGAGAAATTTCTTTCAGTTCCGAAATTTGCTCTTCGGTCATTTCGGAAGAAAAATGTTTTTCCATTTCGGGGCTTATTTTTATAAGCATTAATCTCCTTGCGTACTCCACTACAGAACCCGCAAACTGCTCGAGGTCATAGCCGTCATCAGTTATTTTGCTTATATGTCCAATAGCTTCGCTATATTTTTTTTCTAAAATTAAATTAATAATTTTTACCGCTATTGAAATATCGGCCACTGAAAGAATTTTTTGAACTTCCTCAAGCGTTATTTTATTTCCCTCTTCAATGGAAAGAATCTGCCCAAAAAGGCTTTCACTGTCCCGCAGTCCTCCGTTTGAATTCATGGCAATAAAATCCAAAACGCCATTTTCCACTTCAACTCCTTCTTTTTTCGCGATTTCAGACAGGCATTTTGTTATCTCAGAAACTTTCATTCGCCTAAAGTCAAATTTTTGGCATCTGGAAATTATAGTCGCTGGAATTTTATGTATTTCCGTAGTAGCCAGAATAAAAATAACATGCTTTGGCGGCTCTTCAAGAGTTTTTAAAAGAGCGTTAAACGCGCCCTTGCTCAGCATATGAACTTCGTCAATTATATAAACTTTATATTTTCCAACCGAAGGCGCGAAGTTTATTTTCTCTATTATGTCCCTCATCTTGTCAACCTGAGTGTGCGTCGCCGCATCAATTTCAACCATATCCAAAAAACTGTTTTGATTTATACTGAGACAGATCTCGCATTTGTTGCACGGATTGCCATCTTTTTGATCTTTGCAATTTACAGTTTTAGCGAGAATTCTGGCTATCGTAGTCTTTCCAATTCCTCTCGGACCAGAAAATAAATAAGCATGAGCGACCTTTCCATTTTTAATGGAGTTCCTGATAGTTTTGATGACATGTTCCTGTCCGACAACCTCGTCAAAACTTAAAGGCCTGTATTTTCGATATAATACTTCGCTCATAGCATTTTAACATATTAACATTTAAAATGTCATCTCGAAATGAGCGGAGCGATTGAGAGATCTAAAAACATAATAAATGCGTTCAATAAAATTTATAGATTTCTCGTCGCTATCGCTCCCACGAAATGACATATAATGGGAATATTATTTTGTAATTTATATAATTTAATAGTATCTATGACAAATCGTCTGAAATGTCGCTTTGGTCATCTTTGTTTTCATTAAACTGCGCCTCTTTTTTTATTTCCTCAACATCAGGAGTCCATTCGTCTTCTATGAGTTCATCCTTGTCTGCTTCTTCATGGCTTATATTTTTTTCTTCAGAATTATCTTCCGCCTGCTCTACATTATTCTCTTCTGTAAATTCTTTATTGCCTTCAATATCAAAGACCTTGCTTTCTTCAGAATCTTCTATAACCGCTTCAATCGCCGCCCATTTGCTTATTTTCTCTTTAGGAACAATTATAGTTACTTCATCCCCTTCCTCGGCTTTAAAATATGTAAGTGAAGCAAGAAGAACATTATATTTTCTACCCTCAGAAGAAACATAAAATTTTCCATTAGAATCCTTCATAACAGTTCCGATTATTTTCCTTCTATCCGCCGGACTTATTTGCTTATAAACGAACGATCCGTCTTCCGTAATAGTAAGTTTTAACAGATCTCCTTCAATAAGTTTTGATTTACTGGCATAATTGACGGGGATTGGATATTTCTTTCCATCTAAACCCATCATTTTTTCTCCGTCAAAAGCGCCTTCTATTATCTGGCTTGCTCCGGAATCAATTGATCTCTTCCTGGGACTACTGTCAATTTGCGATAAGATCTGCTTTGCCGCAACAATATTCCTTTCCGCGTTCTCAATCATTTGACGCAAAAGAACAATTTTGTTTTGTTTTGATTCTTCCATGTTTTTTGTTTTTATTTTGTTATTTTTCAATACTTTAAGTATTCTTAGTATATCAGATTATTGGAATTTGTAAATGACAAAGGTTTCAAGTTGCCGATTTTAAAAACGCGCCGATTCCGAATTTATCAAATTCTTTGTGAGAATAAAGCAAATGTTTTATTTTTATTTTATTTATTACAGCCTCTTCAATGATCTCATCAGCTATATCTCCGGCCTTTGTCATTTTACTTTTGCATTTTGGACAGAATTTTATATATGAAGAAATATAATGGCATTCGGGGCAAACATATCCCGCTTCTTTATAATCTTTGCCTATCACAAGCACATCAATATTATGCAGATAAAAATTTTCCAGAACGGAATTAATTTCAAGAATAGCGGTTTTTTTTCTTTTGCTTGACCCGCCGAATAAATTCTTCACTATCTCTGCTTCAATTTTCTTCTCGTGTTTATTTATTACTTCCCTGCTCTTTGCTTTGATGCGATTCAAATTATAGCCCGATACGATATGATAAGACCCGATTAATTTTTCTCTTGATTTTGTACTCAATGTTTCTATAAATTTTTCTTTTAATTCCTTGTGAATCCCTATGATAAGACAGTTAAACTTATTCTTTCTAAAATAATCAGCTGTCTCTTTGGATACTTTTTTAAGATGTCTTTGAATATGATCTTCTATGTGGCCTCTGATCTTATTTTCTCTTAAACCTTTCCATTCTGCGCGAGCTGCGTTTATTCTTTGCGGAACATCGCTCTGTATAATTTCAGACATTTGTTCGATCTCATCGAGAAAAATACTGAAAAATCTTGCCTTATCTCTTTCCAAAACAACAACTACATATCGCGGATACTTTTCCAGCGCCTTTATTAATGGATGAATGTATGGATCTGATTCAATGACAAATCTTGAAGGAATGTAAACCGGAATATGATAAGCTTTGCGCGTTCTTCGTGTGTCGTAAAATATGGCGATAGTTCTGGTTTTGTCAGGCAGTTTTAAAATTTTTATTTCATTTTTCATCTCATCGGATATTTCTTTTACTTTTTTCTTTTCCTTTTTGGAATAGGTATTTTCTTTTTCAATTTCCTTAAGCGCGTTTGATATAACAGAATTGGCTTCTGACACAAAATTGCGTCCAGCTTTTACGCCAAGATATAAGCTAAACGCAACACCTCTTCCTTCTTTTCTTTTAGATAATTCTTCTATGTCTTTTTTTGTTAAAGATTTGATATCAATATTCCTTTTTGTCATATTTTTATGTTAATGAAATTAAACTTGTACTTATATTGTAGCTCTTTTAGTTTTTAAATGCAAAGACATACTAGGGCTGTGGATAACTTGACATATAACATTATTGACATAAATTTTGGGATATGATAGTTTAATATTGTTAATCTTGAGTATGATCCGATGCTTTCTGGTTGTGTTGATGACATATATCGGATCTATGAAGAAGATTGACAAAGCTCTGCTTGGGGTTCATGGTAGGGTAAAAAGTCCCGCAAAAAGCAGACAACAAAGTCCAGCAGTAGTCCGTTAAGGAGCTGGCAAGATGAGAGGGAGAATGTCAAATAGGACATAAACTCCCCTCATCACAATTATTTATATTAAATAAAGATTTCTTTTTTTAAGGCTTGAGGAAAGTCTTTTTTATTGTTTGCGTGCATTAAAGAAGCTAAGTTTCCAATTGGAAACTTAGCTTCTGAATAACTTTGAAAATATTAAAAAATGCTGGGCAAAAATGTCCAGCATCCTCAAAAATCTTATACTCAATACTGTATACTCAATACTGTATACTAAATTATCCTTGCCAAAAACAAAAAAATATTATATTTTTACAATGTAATCAGTTAAAAATGTAAAAATGCCAACAATAACATTCAGAGAAATAAAAAAGGGTTCAGTCATATTAATTGATAATGAACCATATGAAGTGCTTGACCGTTCTTTCAGAGCTAAACAGCAAAATAAAGCTATGGCAACGGTTAATATGAAAAATCTTATAACTGGTAAAGTTCTGGAAAAGAATTTTCAATCTTCAGCTCCAGTTGAAGAGATAACGCTTGAAGAAATAAAAGCGCAGTTTCTCTATAAAGACGAAAATGAATATCATTTTATGGACCAAGAAACTTACGACCAATTTTCTCTTGAAAAAGAACAGCTTGGAGATGCCATAAATTATCTCAAAGAAGAAATTGTTGTCAGAATAAAAAAATTCAGTGATAAGCCGATTGATATAATTCTTCCCGCGGAAGTCAGCCTAAAAGTTATTGACTCTCCCCCGGGAGTTAAAGGAGACACCGCGCAGGGCGGATCAAAAACTGTGATTCTTGAAACTGGAATGAAAATTAATGTGCCTCTATTTATAAAAGAAGGAGAGAATTTGATAATCAAGACAAAAACCGGTAATTTTGACAGACGGGAATAAATGCTGAAAATATCAAATATCAAAGTTCAAATATCAAATCAATGACAAATGACTCAATACCAAAATATTCTTAATGTGCTATTTTTTAATTTGATATTGGTTTGATATTTGGTATTTGGATTTTGAAATTAAACTTATGTCTTTTTCAAAATTCTCTCCACATCTCCCACACTCTCAACTTTTACTAACTCTTTTCTAATTCCTCTTGCACCTTCAAATCCGCGGAAATACCATAACAGATATTTTCTCATTTCTATAATCCCATGCTTTCCTTTGCTTTTATATGATATTTTGGCGTGCCTAAGCGCGGCTTTTTTTATTTCTCTAAGACCAAATTCTCTATATTCCCCTTTTTCTAAAAATTCTTTCGTCTGAGCAAAAAGCCACGGTTTCGTGAGCGCGCCTCTGGCAATTCCAATTCCGTCGGCTCCTGTTTTTTCAAGCATTTTTTTCGCGTCTTCCGGCGTATTAATTCCGCCATTTGCTAGAATAATAGGAGTAGCTAGAGAAAAAAAGGAGTTC